>JAABTE010000190.1 GCA_011390035.1 Desulfobacteraceae bacterium
GGCTTTGGGATAAACCCGTCCAGCCCATGCTCCCGGGCGATATCCTGGGCCGAGAGGGTGTGGCTGGCGGAGACGGCCACAATCCGGACACCCTCCGTTTCCGGATCACTCCGGAGCCGGCGGGTGGCCTCGAACCCGTCGATCACCGGCATGATCAGATCCATGAAGATCAGGTCCGGCCGGAAGGCGGCGGCCATGTCGATGACCTCGGCGCCGTTGCCCGCCTCTTTTACCTCGAAACCGAGCTGGGTGAGCAGGTTGACCAGAAAGGCCCGGTTTTCCCACCTGTCGTCGGCCACAAGAACCCGTTTTCGGGGCCCCGCGTAGCCCACGATGGCCCGCTCCTCCGGCGCGCGCGGGTCCGCCGCCGGCCGGGCCTCTTCCATCGTAAGGTCGAAGTGAAAGGCGCTGCCCTCCCCCTCCCGGCTCTGAACGGCGATGTCGCCCCCCATCAGCCGCGCCAGCTTCCGGGAGATGGCCAGCCCCAGGCCGGTGCCCTCCACCGCGCGCTGGTGCTCGCCTATCTGCTTGAAGGGCTGGAAGATCTCTTCGATCAGATGCGCCGGAATCCCGGCCCCCGTGTCCTTAACGGCAAAGCGCAGGGGCCATTTGCTCCCCCGCCCCTCCCCGGCCGGCGGGCCGATGGCGGACACGGAAAAGAGTACCTCCCCTTCCTCGGTGTATTTGACGGCGTTGCTTAAAAGGTTGAGCAGCACCTGGCCCAGCCGCTTTTCATCCGCCCGCACCGCCACGGGCAGGTCCGGCGGGATATGGGAGTGAAACTCGATCCCCTTTTCCTGGGCCCGGACCGCCACGATCCGGCAGATGCCCACCAGAAACTCGGCCAGGCGGAACTCGGTGGGCATAATCTCCATCTTCCTGGCCTCGATCTTGGAAAGATCCAGGATCTCGTTGATCAGGTTCAGCAGGTGCCGGCCGCTGCGGTCGATCACATCCAGCCCCGCCCGCTGGGCCTCGGTGGCGCCAGCCTCCCGCTTCAGAACCTGGGCGTAGCCCAGGATGCCGTTAAGGGGCGTGCGCAGCTCATGGCTCATGTTGGCCAGAAACTCGCTCTTGGCCCGATTGGCCACGTCCGCCGCCTTCCGGGCCTTTTCCAGGTGCCGTTCCTTTTGCACCAGCTCCCGGAAGATGATGTCGTAGGGCCGGACGATGCCGGTTTCGATGATCGCCTTGTAGATCAGGTAATAGGAAAATATTTTGAAATAGTGGCCAACGAGGTTGGAAAATCCGTAGTTGCTGATGTAGAAGGTAAAGGCCAGCTCCGAAACGATGGTAAAGCCCACCGCCCACATCAGCCACCGATGCACATTCGGCTCGAAGCGATCCCGGTAGCGCGCCAGCAGCGCCATGTCCGCGGCCAGTATCAGGCAGATGATGTATTCGCTCACCTTCTTGAATGTCGTCAGCCCCTCCCCCTCCACGAAGCAGACCGGAAAGATCCTGAAGGTGAAAACGGACAGGACGATCACCGCGAAGATGGCCCCGTAGGCGAAAAACTGGATCGCCGGGTTCAGCCGCCCCGGACGGACCAGGAAATAAAAGGCCGCCACCAGGGACAGGCTTTCCAGGTAGCGGGCGGCGATCCACAACTGGTTGGCGTAATAGTCGTAGTCGGTGAAGATGGACATGCCCTTGTAAGACAGGGTGTGGAGCAGGTCCAGCCCGGCGATGTACAGGTAGGCCACGGCCACGAAGATCAGGTAATCGTTCCTGATGTAGGCCCGGGAGTTCCAGGCGATCACGAAGATGCCGGCGGCCACGAGAATGGAGAAGATCTCGGCCAGGGAATGGAACAACAGGTAGTTGTACAGGCTGGTCAGATAGAGCCCGATGAGCGCCGCGGCGCCCAGGGACATGGTGATCATTCTCTGGAAGGATTGGGGGACAGGCTGCATGAATCTCTCCTCGGCTCCGGGTTGCGCTCCCTGATCCATACCCGAAATCAATCCGAAATGAAACACAAATCCGGCGCGGGCGTCAATTTTTCCGGAGGCGGATCAGAAACTCCCGATTCCCCTTCGGCCCCAGAATCGGCGAGGGGCATGTCCCCGCCACCGAAAGCCCCATCCCTTGGAAAAAATCGGAAAGATCGGCCACCACGGCATCATGCAGCGCCGGGTCCCGCACCACGCCGCCCTTGCCCACCTGCCCCCGGCCCACCTCGAACTGGGGCTTGATGAGCGCCAGGATTTCCCCGGCCGGCTTCAAAAAACCCGTCACCGCAGGCGCCACGATCCGCAGGGAGATGAAGGAGACGTCGATGACCGCAAGATCCGCGGGCTCCGGGATGGCCGAGGCCGGCAGATGCCGGATGTTGGCCCGCTCGATGGCCACCACCCGGGGGTCATTGCGCAGGGACCAGGCCAGTTGCCCGTACCCCACGTCAACGGCGTAAACCCGGGCGGCCCCGTTCTGAAGCAGACAATCGGTAAACCCGCCGGTGGCCGCCCCCACGTCAAGGCAGATCCATCCGGCCGGCGACACCCCGAAATATTCCAGCGCCCCGGCCAGCTTCAACCCGCCCCGGCTCACATAGGGGATGTCCTCGCCCCGGAGCGCCACCCGGCTGTCCCCGGCCACGAAATGGCCGGCCTTGTCCACCGGCCGATCCTCCACCAGCACCTTGCCGGCCATGATCAGGGCCCGGGCCCGCTCCCGGCTGCCGGCCAGCCCCCGCTCCACCAGCAGCAGATCCAGCCGCTTGCGCCCCCTTCCCGCCGCCCCGCCGGCCCCCGCCGTCACCTGCGCCTTTCCCCCATCAGCGCCCGGGCCACCTCGGCCACGCCCTTGCCATCCAGCCCGTGCAACTCCCGAAGCAGCCCCTGGGGTCCATGGGCCACGAACACATCATCCACGCCCACGCGCCGGACCCGAACCGCCCCCGGCGCGGGGGCGGCCGTCATTTTCGCGCTCATCGTTTCCGTCCCAGTGGTTTCTGCTCCCGTCGTTCCCGTTTCCGCCGTTTCCGCTCCCGTTGTTTCCGCTTCAGGGCTGTCCGCAGGGCTGTCCGCGTCGTTGAGCATCTCCAGAACGGCGGAGCCGAAGCCGCCCTGGCGAACGTTCTCCTCAATCGTCACCACCCGGCCCAGCCGGCGGGCCAGGGGCACCAGGGTTTCGGCGTCAAGGGGCTTGACGAACCGCGCGTCCACCACCGTCGGTCGGATTCCCTCCGCCCGCAGCAGTTTGGCCGCAGCCTCGGCCGCGGCCACGCCGGCGCCGATTCCCAGCAGCATCAGGTCGTCCCCTTCTTCCAGCACCTCCGCCCGGCCGATGGGAATGGGCGTCACCGGCTCCGTCAGCGCCACGCCGCGCCCGGCTCCCCTCGGGTAGCGCAGGGCGATGGGGCCGTTGTAATCGATGGCGGTTCGCAGCATCCGCCGAAGCTGATCCTCGTCCCGGGGCGCCATTACCACCATGTTGGGCATGCACCGCAGATAAGAAAGATCGAACAGCCCGTGATGTGTGGGTCCGTCCTCCCCCACGATCCCCCCCCGGTCGATGGCAAAGACCACCGGCAGCGACTCGATGCACACGTCGTGCAGAATCTGGTCATAGGCCCTCTGCAAAAAGGTGGAATAGATCGCCACCACCGGCTTCATCCCCTCCGCGGCCAGGCCGGCGGCAAAGGTTACGCCGTGCTGCTCGGCGATGCCCACATCGAAGAACCGGTCCGGATACGTCTCTGAAAAAGGCACCAACCCGGTGCCCTCGGGCATGGCCGCTGTGACGGCCACGATCCTGTCGTCCCCGGCGGCCATGGCCACCATGGCGTCGCCGAACACCTGGGTGTAGCCGGGCGCCGAGGCCGCCCTGGCCACGCAGTTGCCCGTTTCCTTCTCGAAGCAGCCCACCCCGTGGAAATAGACCGGATTCTGCTCCGCGTGGGGATATCCCTTGCCCTTGCGGGTGGTTACGTGGAGCAGCACCGACTCTTTCAGTGTGCGGATGTTGCTCAGGATATCGATGAGATGATCGATGCGGTGGCCGTTGATGGGGCCGAAGTAGTCGAAGTTGAAGGCTTCAAAAAGCATGCCCGGGGTCACGAAGGTCTTGAAGGACTCCTCGGAGCGCTTGGCGAAGCCGTACATGTCGTCGCCGATGCGGGGAAGGGATTTTAAAAACTCCCCGAAATCCCTTCGCAGGTCCTGGAGCTTTCTGGCGGAAAAGGTCCGGCTCAGAAAGGAGGACAGCGCCCCCACGTTCCGGGAGATGGACATGTCGTTGTCATTGAGGATGACAATCAGGTCCTTTTGCATGTCTCCGGCCTGGTTAAGCCCCTCGTAGGCCAGCCCGGCGGTCATGGAGCCGTCGCCGATCACGGCGATCACCTTGCCGGGGTCATTTTTCAGGCTCCGGCCGCAGGCCATGCCCAGGCCGGCGGAGATGGAGGTGGAGCTGTGGCCCGTGGTGAAGGCGTCGTATTCGCTCTCCCCCATGCGGGTAAAGCCGCTCAGGCCGCCGTAGCGGCGCAGGGTGGAAAACTGGTCTCGCCGGCCGGTGAGCAGCTTGTGGGCATAGGCCTGGTGACCCACGTCCCAGATCACCTTGTCCCTGGGGGCGTCGAACACATAGTGGATGGCGATGGCCAGCTCCACCACCCCGAGGCTGGAAGCCAAGTGCCCCCCGTTGGCGGACACCACGTCCACAATGGTCTCGCGGATCTCCGCGGCCAGGGCCGGCAGGCGGGAAACGGCCAGCCGCTTCAGGTCCGCCGGCGAATCGATTCGGCTCAGTATGCTCAAGAGAAAATTCGCTCCTTCATATCGTGTTCAGTGGCCCGTGTTCAGTGGCCCATGATCAGTGGCCCATGATCAGTGGCCCATGATCAGTGGCCCATGATCAGTGGCCCATGATCAGTGGCCCATGATCGAAATCCGGGCCGGGCGGATTGGCCCGTGTTCACTGGTCCATGATCAAAATCCGGGCCAGTCGGATTGGCCAGTGTTCAGTGGTTCATGATCAAAATCCGGGCCGGGCGGATTGGCCCGTGTTCACTGGTTCATGGTCGAGGTCCAGCCCGGGCGGATTTGCCGAATGAGCGGCTATCGGTTCCGCTCCACCACATAACGGGCGATGGCCCGCAGGGGGTCGGCCCGGCCGCCGAAGCCGTCCAGGGCCGCCACCGCGTCCCCGGCCAGGTCGTTGGCGAAGCGCCGGGCGCCGTCCAGACCCATCAGTGAGGGATAGGTGTTCTTGGCCCGGGCGCTGTCGGTGCCCAC
>JAABTE010000191.1 GCA_011390035.1 Desulfobacteraceae bacterium
CGGCATCCATGGCCGCCAGGGCCACCGCCCGATATAGGGCGCCCGTGTCGATGTAGCGGTATCCCAGCCGGTCCGCCAGCATTCGGCTCACGGTGGTCTTGCCGGCCCCGGCCGGGCCGTCGATGGTGATGAGCAGATCAGGCATCCTGTTTCAACGGCCCTTCAAGCCGGTTGCTCCTTTCCCAGCGCCCGCGCAAGGGCGCCAACGAACCGCTCGTTTTCCGCGGGCGTTCCCGCCGTGACCCGGATATGGTCAGGAAAGCCATAGGCGGTCATGGAGCGGATGATCACGCCCTCCCGCAACAGGTCCTGAAAGACCGAGTCCGCCGAGCGGGGCATGCGGATGAAGATGAAGTTGGCCTCGGTGGGATGGTGGGAAAGGCCCATGCGGTCCATCTGCGCCGAAAGATAATCGATGCCCTCGTGGACCGTCCGAAGGGTGTCTTGTAAAAAGCGGTCGTCATCCAGCGCCGCCAGGGCGGCGGCCTGGCCCAGAGAGCTGACGTTGAAGGGCTGGCGGACGCGGTGGAGCAGGCCGGCCATGCGCGGCGGCATCACGCCGTAGCCCACGCGGATGCCGGCCAGCCCATAGGCCTTTGAAAAGGTTCGCAGCGTCACGATGGGCCGGGCGTCGTCTGAATCGTCGGACAGGCGCTCCCGCAGGTAATCAATGCCCCGGACGCCCTCCGGGTCCCGGGCGAACTCAATGTAGGCCTCGTCCAGCACCACGATCACGTCCGGCGGCACGGCTTCAAGGAACGCCTCGAAATCCCGCTGCTTTAAAATGCCGCCGGTGGGGTTGTTGGGGTTGGTCAGAAAGATCATCCGGGTGCGCGGCGTGACGCGCCGGGCCATGGCCGCAAGATCGATGGCCATGGCCGTAAGCGGCACCGGCACCGGGGTGGCCCCGTCGCACCGGGTCATGATCTCGTACATCAGGAAGGCGGGACGGGGCAGGATCACCTCGTCGCCCGGCCCCAGAAAGACCCGGGTGAGCATTCCGATCACCTCGTCGGAGCCCGCGCCGATGACGATGGAAGCCGGCGGCACGCCCAGGCGGTCCGCCAGCCGGGCGGTCAGCTCCGGGGCGCTGCCCTCCGGATACCGGTGCAGGTTGGCCATGGCAGCCTGAACGGCGGCCATGGCCGCGGGCGACGGGCCCAGGGGGTTTTCGTTGGAGGCCAGCTTCACGGCGTCCCGGATGCCGTATTCCCGAGCCAGCTCTTCCAGCGGCTTGCCCGGCACATAGGGGGCGATGTTTAGAATGTGAGCCGGGGCTTTCAGGCTCATGACAATCCTTTCACGGACGCGGTCTTGGCATATCATCTTGGCATATCATCCTGGCATATCATCGGCGCCGGAGCGCCATCGGCTCCGGCTCGCGGTTCAAGCCACGCCACGCCTTTGATTTTCGTTGCGTCCGGATCTTCGGCAAAAGGGTTTATGCGGGCGGCGGAGGCCGATGGCCCTTATTTTGCAGCGGCCTGGCGTCCTTTTTCCAGGGCTTCCATCTCCAGCGGGATCAGCTTCTGCTTTTCCGCAAACTCCTCTTTCACCGCCGCCTGGATGCTTTCGAAAGAGACGATCCCGCTGCGGGCCACGAAGGCGCCCAGGGCCACGATGTTGGCGGCCCGCACGCTGCCCAGATCCTTGGCGATGTCCGTTACCGGAACTGCCAGCTCGTCCACATCCGGGCGGCCCGATTTGTCCGGGGCAAGGGAGCTGTTGATCAGGATGATCCCGCCCGGCTTGACCTTGGCGGCGAACTTTTCCAGGGAGGGCCGGTTCATGGCCACCAGGTGCCTGGGGTTTTTGATGATGGGCGAGCCGATGGGCCGATCGGAGATGGCCACAAGGCAATAGGCGGTTCCGCCGCGCATTTCCGGGCCGTAGGAGGGGATCCATGCCACCTCGCGGCCCTCCTCCAGGGCCGCGTGGGCCAGGATTTTTCCGATCATCAGAATGCCCTGGCCGCCGAATCCGGCAAACATCACTTCGTGTTGCATCACCCCTCCTGTTCCGGCGTCTTGAATTCGCCCAACTGGTAATAGGAAAGCAGGGTATCTTCGGCCCACTTTACCGCCTCAACCGGCGTCATGCCCCAGTTGGTGGGGCAGGTGCTCACCACCTCAACCATGCTGAAGCACTTGCCCGCCATCTGGTATTCAAAGGCCCGCTTGATGGCCTTTTTGGCCCGGGTGATGTAGCGGGGCTTGATCACGGACTGGCGGGTGATGTAGCCGGGGGTCTTTAAAGTGGACAGAAGCTCGGCCATCTGCACCGGCATGCCCACGTCGGCCACGTTGCGGCCCATGGGCGAGGTGGTGGTGCGCTGGCCGGGCATGGTGGTGGGGGCCATCTGGCCGCCGGTCATGCCGTAAACGGCGTTGTTGACGAAGATGGTGGTGAACTTCTCCCCCCGGTTGGCCGCGTGGATGATCTCGCCCATGCCGATGCTGGCAAGATCGCCGTCGCCCTGGTAGGTGAAGACCATCAGGTCCGGCCGGACGCGCTTGATGCCCGTTGCCATGGCCGGGGCCCGGCCGTGGGCCGCCTCCTGAAAGTCGCAATTGAAATAGTTGTACGCCAGCACCGCGCAGCCCACGGGCGCAATGCCCACCGTGCGGCCCCGGATGCCCAGTTCGTCGATCACTTCGGCCACCAGCCGGTGGATCACGCCGTGGGTGCATCCCGGACAATAATGGGTGTGGGCGTCGGTGAGGGCCTCGGGCTTTTTGAATGTCTTACCCATCGATCCGCTCCTTGATCACTTGCATGATTTCCTCCGGGGTCGGCACCTCGCCGCCGCACTTGCCGTACCAGGTGACCGGCCGCCTGCCGCGCACGCAGCGCTCCACGTCCTCCACCATCTGGCCCATGCTCATCTCGATGCTGATGACGCTTTTGCAGCTCTCCTTGCCCGCCGCCTCGCGGATCTCCTCTTCGGGAAAGGGGAACAGGGTCTGGGGCCGGATCATGCCCACCTCCAGGCCCTCGGCCTTCAGGTTCTCCACCGCGGTCTTGCACACCCGGCTCATGGTGCCGTAGCTGATCACCAGCATCCGGTAGTCGCCATCCAGGTTGAACGGCTCGTACCGCACCTCTTCCCGGCGCATCTGGTCGTACTTGGCCTTGAGATGCAGGTTGTGGTTGTTGAGCATCTCCGGGTCCAGGTACAGGGACTTGACGAGGTTCCTTTTATCGGACCCGCGGGTCTCCATGCCGTTGGTGGCCCATGCGTCCTTGTCTGTGGGCTCGGTGCGCAGGTCGTCCGGAAACTCCACCGGCTCCATCATCTGCCCGATGAGCCCGTCGCCCAGGATCATCACCGGGTTGCGGTACTTTTCGGCCAGGGGAAAGGCCATCATCATCATCTCCACGGCCTCCTGAACCGAGGCCGGGGCCATCACCAGCATCCGGTAATCGCCATGGCCGCCGCCCTTGACGGACTGAAAATAGTCTCCCTGGGAGGGCAGGATGCCCCCCAGCCCGGGGCCGCCCCGGATGATGTTGACGAACACGCAGGGGCACTGGGCCCCGGCGATGTAGCTGATGGCCTCGCTCATGAGGCTCACGCCCGGGCTCGACGAGGTGGTGAACACCCGCGCCCCGGCCGCCGATGCGCCGAACAGCATGTAGCCCACCGCCACCTCGCTCTCCCCCTGAAGGAAGACGCCGCCTACCTCCGGCATCCGCTTGGACAGATACTCGGCCACCTCCGACTGTGGGGTGATGGGGTAGGCGAAATAATTGAGGCACCCGGCCCGGATGGCGGCCTCGCCAATGGCCTCGTTGCCCTTCATCAAGATCTTCTTGCCCATGAAACCTCCTTAATTATATAGTCAGAGCGCGGGCCGTCAGCTCGCCGCCCCGGCTTGCTCTTCCTCGCAAATGGTGATGGCAACATCCGGGCACATGATGCAGCAGGTGGTGCATTTGACGCAATCCTCCGGCCGGGCCTGGTAGGCGGGGAAATAGCCCTTGGCGTTGACCGCGCCGGAGATCTCCAGCACCTTCTTGGGGCAGACGGTGACGCACAGGCCGCACCCCTTGCACCGATCGGCGTCGATAAAATATGAACTGGATGCCATTTTGTAGAAAAACTCCTTTCCAATGGATAGCATGGCGCGAACGGGATGGGCCGGCATCGCGGCCCGAGCGGACGCGTGATCGCGGGGAGGCGGCTTACAGCGCCGCCGGCTTTTTCCATGGGGGCGTGAGCCGACGGTGAATGGTCAGCACCGGGCAGGCGAAACGCCGAATGTCCAATTGATCCATGATCGTCGAGGGCGCGGTGATGAATTCCAGCGGCAGGCCGCTTTCCGCCGACACGCTCCGGACGAAGTCATACCCTTCCGAGATATGCTCCGGCGAGGTGTCGTCCAGCAGGTTGGCGTTGCCTGCGACCCCGTTGACGCGCAATTTGGCCGCGGCCTCGATCTCCCGGCGGATCCGGGCGCAGCCCTCTATCGTGTCGGTGAAGGGCCGCATGGGGTTGATCACCTGAAGCACCCGAAGCGGCGGCCCGCCTTCCCGGGTGGCGAAATGATCCGCCAGGGAGGCCAGCACGGTGGCGCCCGCGTCGTCGCCGCCGGCATCCAGCAGGGTCAGCTCCGCCGGTTGCCGGATCAGTCCCGCCACCGCCGGCGAGAGAATGGGCAGATCCGCGTGATGGTATTTCTTTTCCGGCATCACCACCCGGATGCCCATGGCCTCCAGCGCGTCCCGGGCCTCCCGCGTGCGGAAATAGGGGTTGACCAGGTCCAGGTCGGCGATGCTCACCGCAAGGCCGTCCCGCCGCCGGGCCATGGCCAGGTTGATGGATATCTCGGTCTTGCCGCTGCCATAGTTGCCGACAATGACGACGATGCCCTTTAAGGCAATGCTGTTTTTTTCTTGCGTTTCCACTAATACCTTTTCCGCCGCCCTGCCATGTGTTTCGGCGGTATTTTCATTTCCTGATGCTCTGCCGGGGGCCTACGAATTTACCCGCAACCTTGCTTTTTAGACCCTGGAGGGGGGTCTGTCAAGTGTTTTTTAAAAACGACATAAGGAAGCGGTTCAATCGCTTGCGGCCACCTCCGAACCGCCGGACGCGGCTGGATCTAAGGGAAATATGAATTACAGAAATACCGCATTAGCGTTTATCAACCAACGCCCAGCCGGATGGCCGGGGGATTTATTCCCCGGCTTCCAGGCCTGGGACGAATTTGACAATGGGGATATCGG
>JAABTE010000192.1 GCA_011390035.1 Desulfobacteraceae bacterium
GTGCCGCCGGAGGTCAACGCCATCCTTCCCGACGCCAAGGGGCGGCTGTGGCTGAGTACCAGCGCGGGCATTGTCCGATTCGATCCGGCCACCGGCGCCGCGGATCGCCGCTACACCCGAAGCGACGGGCTCCAGGGGGACGCATTCCTGTTCGGCAGCGCCCTTGCCGGGGCGGATGGCTCCCTCTGGTTCGGCGGCACCGGCGGGCTCAACCGCTTTTATCCGGATCGACTGGTTTTCAACGACTACCGGCCGCCGGTGATCCTCACCGCACTGAGCCAGGGTGGCGAGCCCATCCGTGTCGGCGAAATCGCCGCTCCGTGGGCCATGGACCGGGTGGCGCTGGACTGGAAGCGCAATTTCTTCGAATTCGAATTCGCGGCGCTCAACTACACCCTGCCGGAAAAGAACCGGTACCGTTACATTCTGGAGGGCTTCGACAGCCACTGGTACGACGCGGACACCCGGCGTTTCGGCCGGTATTCGAACCTGCCCGGCGGCCATTACATCCTGCGGGTGGCCGGGAGCAACAACGACGGCCTGTGGAGCGACCGGCAGGTGGCCCTTTCCATCGACGTGGCCACCCCCTGGTGGGCCCGGCGGGCGGTTCAGGCATCGGGGCTGGCCCTGGTGGCACTGGCCCTGACGGGTGGCTTTCTGCTGCGGATGCGGGCCATGCGGCGGCGCACCCTGCTGCTGGAAACCCTGGTGGCCCGGCGCACCCGTGAGCTGACGGAATCCAACCGCGATCTTGCCTCGGCCAAGCTGGCGGCAGAGGCGGCCAACAGCGCCAAGAGCGCCTTTCTGGCCAACATGAGCCATGAGCTGCGCTCGCCCCTGACGGCCATTCTCGGGTTTTCCCAGTTGATGCATCGAAGCCCGGCCCTTTCGCCGGATCAGCGGCAGATACTGGACATCATCCGGCGCAGCGGCGATCACCTGCTCACCCTCATCAACCAGGTGCTGGATCTGTCCAAGGTGGAGGCGGGCCGGGCCGTTCTGGAGGAATCAGACCTGGATCTGGCCCGGATGCTGACGGATCTGGCGGACATGTTCCGCCTGCGGGCCGAGGAAAAGAAGCTGGCCTTCGGCTTCGAAACGGACCCGTCCACCCCCCGCCACATCCGCGCCGACGCGGTGAAGCTGCGCCAGGCGCTCATCAACCTGCTCAACAACGCGGTGAAGTTCACGGAGGCCGGCTCGGTTCGGCTCACGGCCCGAACGGCATCGGACGGGGCGGCTTCCGCACGGCGGCTGGAGTTCACGGTTACGGACACCGGCGCCGGGATCGCGCCGGAGGAGATGATGGACCTTTTCACCCCCTTTTCCCAGACCGAGAGCGGCCGCCGCTCCCAGGAGGGCACCGGACTGGGGCTGCCCATCAGCCGGGGCTTCGCCCGCCTGATGGGGGGCGATATCCGGGTGGAAAGCAGCCCCGGCGAGGGCAGCCGGTTCATCCTAACCATCCCCTGCCGGCCGGCCGAGGGCGGCCTTTCCGAGGCGAAGGCGCAGAAGGAACAGGTGATGGGACTGGCGCCGGGGGAGGCGCCGCGCCGGATTCTGATCGTGGACGACAAGGCGGTGAACCGGGAGCTGCTGCGCCGGATGCTGAACCCCATCGGCTTTGAAACGATGGGGGCCGAAAACGGCGAGACGGCGGTGGACGCATGGCGGCAGTGGCGGCCCCATCTCATCTGGATGGACATCCGGATGCCGGGGATGGACGGCTACGAGGCCACCCGCCGCATCCGGGAGATAGAGGCGACGGGAAAAGCTTCGGGGCCGGGAGCCAATGTCCCGGAGCGTGCGGTGATCGTTGCCCTGACGGCCAGCGCCTTTGAATCGGAGTGCAAAAAGGCCATCATGGCCGGGTGCGACGATTTTATGCGAAAACCCTTCCGGGAGCATCAGATTTTCGACGCCATGGCCCGCCACCTGGGGGTGCGGTACCGGTATGAGCGCAATGAGGATGCGCCGAGGGGCGGAAGGATCGATCCGGAGCGGCTGCGGCGGCTCCCGCCGGAGCTGCGCCGCCGCCTGGCGGAGGCGGCCGGCGGCGGGGATGTGGCCGGCGTGGCCGCGGGGATCGGGGATGTGCGGGCGATTGATTCGGGCTTGGCTGAGGGATTGAGTGGTTTGGCTGAGGCTTTTGCTTATGAGGCGATTATTGAGGTTATAGCTGCTGACGTGGACGCAGTGGACGCAGTGGATGTAGTGGACGGAGTGGATGCAGTGGATGTAGTGGATACAGTGGACGCGGTAGGCAGGATGGAGGAAGTGGAGGGCGTGGAAGAAGTTGAAGGAGTTGAAGGAGTTGAAGGAGTGCAAGGAGTGCAAGGAGTGCAAGGAGTGCAAGGAGTGAACTTGGGGACGGCGGGGGGGAGTGCAATTGAAACCGGGGACGATCCGCGGGGAGGCGGCAGCAATGGATGACAATGCGCCGGCCACTATCCTTGTGGTGGATGACACGCCGGCCAATCTTCACTTTCTGGTTTCGCTGCTTCAGCGGGAGGGGCACCAGGTGCGGGCGGCCACCGGCGGGGCCATGGGGCTTTCCATCGCCCGGTCCAATCCCGTTGACCTGGCGCTTTTGGACGTGCGGATGCCGGGCATGGACGGCTATGCCCTGTGCCGGGCGCTCCGGGACGATCCCCGCGCCGCTGACATTCCCATCATCTTCATCAGCGCCCTGAGCGAGCTGGAGGACAAGGTAAAGGGCTTTGCCGCCGGGGGGGTCGATTACATCGCCAAGCCCTTTCAGCCCGAGGAGGTGCTGGCCCGGGTCCGCACGCACCTGGCCCTGAAGGCGGCCCGGCGGGAGATGGCGGTGGCCCGGAGCGCGGCGGAGGCGGCCAACCTGGCCAAAAGCCGGTTTCTGGCCAACATCAGTCACGAGATCCGCACGCCCCTGAACGCCATTCTCGGGTTCGCCGACATCCTGGAGGGAAGGATCGCCGACCCGGACCTGCGGCGCCACGCCGCCAGCATCCGCTCCAGCGGCAAGGACCTGCTCGATCTGCTCAACGATGTGCTGGACCTGTCTCGCATCGAGGCCAGCCGCCTGACCCTGTCGCCCCGGCCCACGCGGATCCGGCACCTGCTGGATGGGGTGGGCCGCCTGTTTGCCGGCGAGCTGGAAAGAAAGGACGTCGCTTTCGCCATCCGCGTTTCAGAGGATCTTCCCGCCATGCTGGAGATAGATCCCATGCGGGCGCGGCAGATTCTGATCAACCTTCTGGGCAACGCGGCCAAGTTCACTCGAAAGGGCTCCGTCACCCTGACGGCCGGATGTGTGCCGTCCGCAGGGGCCCCCGGCGCCGTTGACCTGACCCTGACTGTGGCGGACACCGGCATAGGCATCCCGGAGGATCGACAGAAGATCATCTTCGAAAACTTCACCCAGGCCGACGACCGGACAAGCCGAATTTACGGCGGAGCGGGACTGGGGCTTTCCATCAGCGCGAAGCTGGCCGAGCTGATGGGCGGCGGCATATCGGTGGAAAGCACGCCGGGACAGGGTAGCGCCTTCACCGCACGGCTGCCCGGCGTAGCGGTGGTAGAAGACAAATATCCCGACGAGGCCGACGGCGACAAGGACAACGGCGACAAGGCCGACAGCGACAAGGCCGACGGCGACAAGGCCAACGGCAAAAAGGCCAACGGCAACAAGGCCGATGGCGACAAGGACAACGGCGACGAAAAGGCGACGGCCAAGCGGAACGGCGCCGGGCCCGGAAAAGGGGCCGGCGACAGTCCCCGCGCCCATCCGTCTATCCCTGACCCACGGTCCGCCCCCCGCCCCGCCCCGTCAACGGCCGACGCCCGCCGGCTGCAATCGCGCCTGACCGAGGAGTTCCTGCCCAGATGGCGGGAGATCCGCGAGACGCTCATCTACGACGAAGTGTCAGACTTCGCCGGCCGCGTCCGGCGGGCGGGGGAGGATGCGGCATGCGCACCGCTGGTGAAATGGGCCGACGGCGCCATCGCCCGCATGGCCGATTACGACCTGGACGGGCTGTTCCGCCACATCAACGCCTTCCCCGACCTGGTAAGCCGGCTTTCCGGGCCGGATTCCAACGCAAGTAAAAAGGAGTGACCCGTGAGGATGGACCGCGCCCCCTTCGAACGAAAACCCTTCATCCTGATGGTGGACGACCACCCGGAGAACCTCCGGGTACTCGCCGCCATCCTGGACGCCGAGGGATACCATTTCACCCCCGCCACCAGCGGCGAGCAGGCCCTGAAAATTCTCAACAAGCGCCCCCCGGACCTGATTCTGCTGGACATCATGATGCCGGGCATGAACGGCTATGAAGTCTGCCGCATCCTCAAGGACCGGCCCGCCACCCGGGACATCCCGGTGATCTTCCTGACAGCCCGCTTCGAAACCGGAGACATCGTCAAGGGCTTTGACCTGGGCTGCGCCGATTATGTGACAAAGCCCTTCAACGCAGTGGAGCTGCTGGCGCGGATCCGCACACATCTGTCCATCACCCGGATCAGCAACGAGCGCCGGGAGCTGATCCATGTGCTGTGCCATGACCTGACCAACATCTTCAATCCCATTATCGCCTGCGCCGCGCTGATGAAGGACGCGGCATCCCTGCCCCGGCTGCGGGGCGAGGTGCTGTCCTCGGCCAAAAGCGGCCTGAAGCTGATCACCCTGATCCGAAAGATCCACGCCTGGGAGGAGGGCAAGCTGACCCTGGATCTGGCTCCGGTGAACCTTCGGGAGGCGGTGGCCGAATCGGCCATGATGATGCGCAAGAAGGCGTCGGAAAAACAGGTAACTCTGCGGGTGGAAATCGACGCCGATCTTCACGCTTACGCCGAGCCGGTGGCCCTGACCAACTCGGTGATCAACAACCTTCTGGCCAACGCCATCAAGTTTTCCTTCCCGGGCGGAACGGTTTTCCTCACCGCCGAGAGAGACGCGGACCGGGTGATCCTGACGGTTCGGGACGACGGCATCGGCATGAGCCAGAGCCTGCTGGCCGGCCTGTTCGACATCACCCGCCAGACCACCCGCCCCGGAACCGCCGGCGAGGAGGGCACCGGCTACGGCATGCCCCTGGTCCAGAAATTCGTGCAGGCCTGCGGCGGCGACATTGTCGTGACCTCCCGGGAAAAGGCGCCCGGCGTCACGGACCATGGCACCCAGGCGCGCGTCCGCCTCCGGGCCGCCCCATGCCCGGAAGCCGGGGGATGAATGAAGAAGCACATCCTCA
>JAABTE010000193.1 GCA_011390035.1 Desulfobacteraceae bacterium
CGGTTCCGATCCACCGGCTCGGGGGTTCCGGACGCGAAGGCGCCGGCGATCCGCTGGATGTCGGCCAGGGGTTTTCGAAGGAAGCCGCGCAGGAGCAGGCCCGTCATGGCCACCAGGGAGAGCAGCACGAAGCCGATGATGGTCAGGCTCCGCAGCAGGAATTCCCGCCCCAGCCGCCGGTTGGCGACGGTGAACAGGGACAGCTCGATCTCCCCGAGGTAGTTGTCCCCCCGGAACAGCGGGTCCCGCCGGGTGATCGTCGGCCCGCCGTCGCCCTCCCGCTTGAATTCAAAGACCGTGTTGCCGAGAAAGTCGCTGACCCGCAGCCCCGCCACCTGTTCGCTTTGAATAAAGGAGCGGCTGATGTCCCGCACTGTGTTGAGTTCAAAATTCCAGAGGGGCGGCGTGAGTACGTTGGACAGGAACAGGCCGTATCCTTCGGCCCGGGACTCCAGGTCCCGCTGGTTCTGGCGGGTCACGTTCAGGTACTGGAGGGTCATGGCCAGAAGGGACACGGCGATCACCGTCCCCACCAGCGCAAGTGTCAGGTTCCAGGAAACGGCCCGCCTGCGGCTGCCCATCGGGGGCGGGGCCGGACCGGTGGGGGAGGATGAGCGGATCTGCCGTTTCATGGATGTCGCCGAGGCCCGCCCGCGCTATTCCGTGTCGCCGGCGGGCGGCGCGGCGGTCAGGGGAAGGCAGGCCACACCCACCGCGCCCTTGCCGCAGTGGGCGCCCGCGATGGGGCCCATGGGGGCGGCGATGATTTCCCGGCAGTCGAACCGCTCCCGCAGGGCGGTGGCCAGCCGGTCCGCCCGCTCCGGTGCGTCCGCATGCATCACGCCCATTGTCAGGGGCGTCCGGGCCTGATCGTCCAGGCTCCATTCCAGAAAGGCGATGATCCGCTCAATGGTCCGCGCCTCGCCCCGGGCCCGGTCCACCGGAAGCATCTTTCCCCCCCGGACGGCCAGGATCGAATAATATCCCAGAAGATCCCCCGCCAGCGACCAGGCGCGGCCCATATGGCCGGCCCTGTGGAGGGCGTCCAGCGATTCCACGGCGAACAGGGTCCGCACGGCCGGCCGCAGCGTCTCCACATGGTTTCGGACGCGGTCCAGCGGCCATCCGTCCGCGATCCGCCGGGACGCCTCCACCACCAGAAGCCCAAGGCCCAGGGAGATAAGGCCGGTGTCCACCACCGACACGACGGGCGGGTACCCCTCCCCCAGCATGCCGCGCCGCCGGAAGCGGTATTCTGAGCCGAATTTGTCCGCCGCGATCATGGCGTTTCCGCTGGTCCGGCTCATGCGTCCGGACAGCAGCAGGGCGAGGATGTCCTGTTCCCCCACATATTTCCGGAAGACCGCGTTGATCTCGTCCGGCCCCGGCGCGATGGCGGCGATCTTGGCCCCGCTCCGGGACGACAGTTCGTAGAAGCGCCGGGGCGTGATGTCCACCCCGTCCTTATAAATGCGCCCGTCCACCGACACCGACAGGGGGATGACGGAAACATTGCCCAGGGCGGCCACGGTCTCCGGCGACAGGTCCGCGGCGGAATCGATGATGAGGCGGATGCCGGGGCGCTCGGCGTGGACCGCGACCACCTTGCGCTGCATCAGGTAGGCCAGGTTGATCCAGGTGTGCAGGTCCATCATCTCGCTGGTTTCGAACAGGTCCCGGACCCGGGGCCGGTCCCCCATCCGGTCCAGCAGGTGGGTCAGGCCGCTTCGCTCCCGTATTTCCGGGGCCGCGGCCAGGGTGGCCGGATCGACTCTTAGTCGCTGGTCCAGGGCGGGACCCTTCAACGGGGCCAGGGTTTCGGCCTCACGCCGGGCGCCGGCCATCAGATCCTCCAGGGTTCCGCGGATGGTGACGGGGGCTGTGACCGGCTGGGCGTGGAACCGGGGGGTGGCGTCCGGTTCTCTATAGATGCGGCGCAGGGCCTTTTTGCCGGCGGCGTTTCCATGGGTGGCGTGGATGAGGCGGCCGTCTTTCAGGTAAATCGCGGCCCGATCGGCGATGTTCTGGATCTCAAGATAGCCGGTGACCTTCCGGTCCCGAAAGCTGGCGAGCAATTTTTCCAGCCCGCCCGCCGCGGGGGCCGCCAGAGAGGTTTCCGGCCCGCCCGCCGCGGGAGAGGTTTCCGATCTTCGGTCCGCTGGGGAGGAGAATTCAGATCCACGGTCCGCAGCGGAGGAGGTTTCCGGTCCCCGGTCCGGCGCGCTTCCGGGGCCGTTCACTGCGCCGGTTTCGCCCCGATGCGCCGGGGACTGCCCATTGTCCGGATCAAAGGCCATGTCCAGCTCGGAATCCCATTCCGCGGCCTTCGGTTCCGCCTTCGATTCCGCCCCATGGGCCGCGGGCCGGTCCGATCCGGATGACGCCGAGGCGGGTTCCGGCGCAACGTCCGATCCCGTTGTCCCCGTCGGAGGAGACTCGGGCGCGTCCGGCGTCAGCATGGGCCATTCGGCTTCATCGGAATCATGGGCAGCGCCGTGGGCAGCGTCATGGGCAGCATCATGGGCAGCATCATGGGCAGCGTCATGGGCAGCGTCATGGGCAGCGTCATGGGCAGCATCGTGGGCAGCATCGGGATCGGCGATCTTCAGCGATGTTTCACCAGCCGGCGGGGGGCCGGAGGGGGCAAGAGCCTCCAGCCGCTCATTCAGGGCCGCCATGGTGAAGGGGGCGGGAAGGAAATGGACCGACGGGTCCGCCGCCGCGGCCAGCGACGCGGCGGCCTCCGGGTCTCCGGGCATGACGATGACGGGGATGCTCGGGCCGGGGGCCTCGCGGCGAAGGCGAGAGACCAGTTCGGCGCCATCCATGCCCGGCGGACGGGCGTCGATCACCAGCGCCGCCCATCGTGCGGTCGGTTTGCCCGCCCGGTGTGCGGCTGGTTTGCCCGCCCGGCGCTCGTCCGGTTTGCCCGCCCGGTGTGCGGCCGGTTTGCCCGCCCGGCGGGACGCGCCGTCTCCGTCCGACTCCCCGCGGAACAATTCCCGCAGGGCCGCCTCGGCGGTCTCCACATACAGGGCCTCCCGACCCGCTTCCGCCAGCCGGACCTCCATAAGGTTCCCCATGATGGGGTCCTCCACGGCGATGATAACCTTCAATTTCATCCTTGCGCTCCCGTCTTCATCGGCTCTCAAGGCGGCCGGATCGTAATCGGAGAAAATATTAAATAAAATCAGCAAGCATGTCAATTACAAATGAGTGATTCCCACCCGCGCCGATCCCGTCCTCCGGAATCCGGGGGAAAAGTGTGTTTTTTTCTTTGACACCGCATCGGATTTGGATTAGGCTGTTCGCTTTGTAGGCAAACGCTAAATCTACGCATCAGGATTCAACGCGCTTTATGGAACCCCGGCGCGATACGGCGGATGGCCCATCCCGCTTCCATGCGGGCCATTTTTATTCACAGACTGGCGTGTTCCCTCGGGGAACCGGTTTTGAAACCACCTATCGGGAGGGTTGAGATGACCAATTACCGAAAATTCGAATGCAACAATGGAAACGACAAGCGCTACGACCGAATCCGAAGGACCTACAACTCCCCTAGCTTTCCGATGACGCAATACAACAAGGGGATCGACAAGACCAACGGCAAGAACCGCGGCAAGGGAAAAAAGGCCGAGGAGGGAGACCGGTTGATGGCCACCCTGGCCGACGCCATACCCCCCATCAAGGAATTGCTGGAGCGCATCGCCAAGGACCACCAGCGGCTGGCCGAGGCCGAGGAGCGGCGCTCCCATGCGGAAGAGCGCAAGGCCGAAGCTGCCGAGAAGATCGCCGAGGCCCTGAAAAGCTTTCTTGAAAACGGCGCCCCCGCCGGACTCATGGGCCTGAGCCCATCCCCTCCCGTTTGCGAGAAGCCGGGCAAGAAGCAGCGCGAGACGGTCGTCGGCATCATAGACGAGATGCGCCGGGACGGGGCCACCTATCGTCAGATCGCCGCCCACCTGGACACGGAGCGCCTGCCCACCTTCTCCGGCAAGGGCAAGTGGCACGCCCAGACGATCCACCGGATCTGCCAGTCCGAAGACATCGCCGCGGAAGCCTGATGATGGAGGCGCTTTCACCTGATCAACAGGCCGCGGTGGCCCATGTGGGCACCCCCACACTGGTGGTGGCCGGCGCCGGCTCCGGAAAGACCCGCACCCTCACCGCCAAGATCGCCCACCTGGCGTCCATCGGCTACGCCCCCGAGCGGATACTGGCCATCACCTTCACCAACAAGGCCGCCGACGAGATGAAGCAGCGGCTGGTCCGGCTCACGGGGATGCCCATCGAGCGGTTTCCCTGGGTGCGCACCTACCACTCGGCCTGCCTGCGGATTCTCAAGAACCACTGCGACCTGCTCGGCTTCACCCGGCCCCTGCAGGTCTTCGCCAGCTACCAGCAGCAGAAGCTGATCAAGGACATCCTGGCGGAGATGAAGCTGGACAAGAAGCACGCCGGGGCCGTTATCGGCCGCATCAGCAACGCCAAGAACTCTGGTGATCCGGCCCGGTACTTTGACAGCTATCCCTGGTCCAGCCGGATCCCCATCGCCGATATTTATTCCAACTACGAACGGCGCCTGCGAACCAGCAACGCCGTGGATTTCGACAACATCCTGCTGCTGACCCGCGATCTGCTGCGACAGCATCCGGACGTGCGGGAGCGCTGGCAATCCAGGTACGACTACATCCTGTGCGACGAGTATCAGGACACCAACGACCTGAACGAGCAGATCACCGGCCTGTTGCTGAAAAACGGCAACCTGTTCGTGGTGGGGGACGACTGGCAGTCGATCTACTCCTTCCGCATGAGCAATGTGGACCATTTCCTCTCCTTTGAAAAGAAATATCCCGGCGCCCGGGTCTTCCGGCTGGAGCGCAACTACCGCTCCGCGGACGAGATCGTCCAGGTGGCCAACGCCCTGATCGACAAAAACCAGTATAAAATGGATAAGCGCTGCTATTCGGATATCCGGGGCGGGCGCATTGAAATCCATCCTTTTTTCGATGACCGCCAGGAGGCCGACTGGGTGGCGCAAAAGATCGCGTCCATCAGAGACATGGGCTCGCCCCTGGACCGGGTGGCCATACTGTACCGCACCCGCTTTTGCTCCCTGGCCTTCGAGCAGGCCCTGCGGCGCCACGGCGTTGCTTACCGGATGCTGGGCGGCAAGGGGTTTTACGAGCGAAGGGAGATCCAGGATCTCAACGCCTAT
>JAABTE010000019.1 GCA_011390035.1 Desulfobacteraceae bacterium
GCAGTCGTCAAAGACGCCGGGGATCTCGAAGACCGCCGCCCCGGAGCCCAGGGGCTGGGAAAGCTGCTGGGGCGTGACCTTCTTGTGGGGCAGCAGCACCGCCGATTTCACGTCCGGTTTCAGATAGGCGGCGTACAGCGCCGCGGAGGCTGAGGTGTCTCCCGTGGAGGCGCAGATGGCCAGCACGTCCGACACCTGGCCGGTTCTGATCAAAAAATTGATGTAGCTCAGGGCGCTGGCCATGCCCCGGTCCTTGAACGAGGCGCTGGGGTTCTGGCCGTCGTTCTTGAAATAAAACCGCATCCCGGCCCGGGCCGTCAGGGGTGCGTTGGCCGCAACCACCGGGGTATGGCCCTCGCCCAGATAGACGATGGCGTCCTCGGGCATCACCGGGCCGATGAACTCATGGTACCGGTAAATGCCCTTATAGGCCGGCGTCTTGAGAAGCCGTCGAAAATCAAAGATCCGCCGCCAGGTCTCGCCGGAAATCGCCTTCAGGCGGTCAAACTCCCGGTCCTCGATGAGCAGCACGGCGCCGCAATCGGGGCAGGTGTACAGCAGCTTTTCGATGCCGCTCCGGCCGCCGCATCCAAGGCACCTGTAAAACAGTCCCTGGCGATGCCGCGGCCGGATATGGGGCCGCACATCCTCCGGAAAATCGGCATCCCGGATCGAGGGAGCGGGAATGCCCCCGGCGGAAATGCCTTCGGCTGGAATGCCTTCGGCTGAAATGCCCCCGGCTGAAATGGCTCTATCGGGCGGGGCCGCCGTCATGACGCCCGCTCCGCGGCCGTCAGCCGCTCCATGCCGCCCATGTAGGGCCGAAGGGCCTCGGGGATGACCACCGTTCCGTCCGCCTGCTGAAAGTTTTCCAGGATGGCCGCCACGGTGCGTCCCACGGCCAGGCCCGACCCGTTCAGGGTGTGGACCAGCTCGGTGCCCTTTTTGCCCTTTCGCTTGAACCGGATGTCCGCCCGGCGGGCCTGGAAATCCTCGAAGTTGGAGCAGGAGGAGATCTCCCTGTAGACCCCCTGGGCGGGCATCCAGACCTCGATGTCATAGGTCTTGGCCGCGGAAAAGCCAAGGTCTCCCGTACACAGGGTGATCACCTGGTAGGCCAGCCCCAGCCGGGCCAGGATGGTCTCGGCGTTGGCCAGCAGGGTCTCCAGCTCGTCGTAGGAGGTCTCCGGCGCGGAGAACTTGACCAGCTCCACCTTGTTGAACTGGTGCTGGCGGATCAGGCCCCGGGTGTCCTTGCCGTAGGAGCCGGCCTCGGACCGGAAGCAGGGGGTGTGGGCGGTGTAGCGGATGGGCAGGGCCGCCTCGTCAAGGACCTCGCCCTGGTGGATGTTGGTCACCGGCACCTCGGCGGTGGGCACCAGGAAATAGTCCCATCCTTCCAGCTTGAACAGGTCGGCGGCGAACTTGGGCAGTTGGCCGGTGCCGGTCATGCTCTGGCGGTTGACGATGAAGGGGGGCAAAACCTCCTTGTAGCCGTGCTCGCAGGTGTGGATGTCCAGCATGAAGTTGATCAGTGCCCGCTCCAGCCTTGCCCCGGCCCCAAGATACAGGGGGAACCGGGCGCCTGTAATCCGGGCGGCCCGGTCGAAATCCAGGATGCCAAGGGCCTCGCCGATGTCCCAGTGGGCGGCCGGCGCGAAGGCGAACTCGGGCGCCGCGCCCTGGCGCTTGACCAGGGTGTTGTCCTCCTCGTTTTTTCCCACCGGCACGGAGGCGTGGGGCAGGTTGGGCAGGCCCATCAGAATCTCGCGCACGGCCGCCTCGTGGACGGAAAGGTCCTTTTCCAGCTCCTTTACGCGGTTGGAAACCTCCCGCATCCGCAGCACCTTGTCCTCGGCGTTCTCGCCGGCCTTTTTCATCCGGGCGATCTCCTCGGAGACCACGTTGCGCTGATGGCGCAGCGCCTCGATTTCCGAAAGGACCTCCCGCCGGCCGGCGTCGCTCTTTTCGAAGGCGGAAAGATCCGCCTTGCCGCCGCGGTCGGCAAGGGCCGCCCGCACCACATCCAGGTTTTGTGCGACAAACTTGATATCCAGCATAACCCATCCTATTCATTCGAATTCTCGCCGCGCCGGGCGCGGTGTTCCGGACCCGGTCGGGCCTGTGATCCACTGCCCTGGCTTCGTATCATGCGGCAGGGTGTTTCGTCAATAATTATTATAAGTTGACTTTAATGGGCCCTTTCGTGTAGTGTGATCTGAAACGAATCGACTCGGAGATGGCTTATGGAGGAAATCAAGGAAGCGAAGCGCCGGATACGAGAGGACATGCAGCGGATGATTGCATCCCTTTCTGAAAAGGATCTGGCGGAAAAGACCCGGCGGATCGAAGACAGGCTTTTCGAGTTCGCCAATTTTCAGGAGGCCCGGATTCCCCTGATGCACATCGGGGAAAAAGGCATGCTGGACACCTGGAGCATTCTGCGCCGCTGCCGGCAGATGCGAAAGATGGTCATCCTGCCGGTCTTCGGAAAAGAGAAGTTCAAATGCAGCCTGCTCAAGGTGGACGATTTGAAGCGGGATATGAAGACCGACGCGGACGGCCGGATGTTTCCCAACCCGGAAAGGTGCAAGCCCGTGCCCATGGAATGCATCGAGATCGCCCTGATTCCGGCGGTGGCCCTGGATGAAAAGGGGGGCCGGGTGGGCGCCGGATACGGCCATTACGACCGGCTGATTCCCCGGCTGCCCATGACCACCCGCAAGGTCTGCCTGGCCCTCGAGGGCCAGATACTGGGGCAGGCGCCGGCCACCTCCAATGACAAGACGGTGGACATCATCATCACCGAGGAGCGCGTCATCTACAAGATCTGAAAACCCGGCATCCCGGTACAAGATCTGAAAACGCGGCATCCCGGCGCGTCGGGTTTTCGGGCCGGGCATGGCCGGGACTCATTCCTCTTCCTTTTCGGGCCGACCCCGGCCGCCCCGGCCCTCCGGCGGGCAGGGGTTCAATATCTTTTCGAGCAGTTGCAGGTTGCTGTCTCGACCCACGGCGACCACTGTGTCGCCGATATTAAGCGTCGCCTCGTAAGAGGGGTTGAATTGCATGGTCCCGTCCGGCTTCTTGATGGCGATGATGATCAGATTGTATCGCTGGCGGATGCCAGAGTCCTTGAGCATCACCCCCACCAGATGCGAGGCGGCGCTCACCGGAATCTCCTCCATCTGAATGTCCGTTGGCTGGTCCGACAGGGCCAGGTCCAGAAAGTTGGTCACCGTGGGCCGCAGTATCCGCTGGGCCATGCTGGCCGCCCCAATCTCGTAGGGCGATTCCACCCGGTTGGCGCCGGCCGCCCTCAGCTTCGATTCCGACTCCCGCTCACCGGCCCGGGCGATGATGTTCAGGTTCGGGTTTAGCTGCCGGGCCGTGAGCACCAGAAAGACATTGTCCGCGTCCGTTCCCAGGGCGGCTATGAGGCCGGCGGCTTCGGTGACGCGGGCCTTGAGCAGGCTGGCGTCATTGGCCGCATCCCCTAAGATGTACAGCGCCCCGTCCTTTTCCATCTCCGGCGCCATGGCCGGGTTGGCCTCCACCACCACAAGGCCGAGGGGCCGGCCGCGCAGTTTCTTGCACAGCACCCGGCCGATGCGGCCGTATCCGCAGACGATATAATGATTCTTCAGGCGGTTGATCTTTCGGTCCAATCTTCTCCTCCCCAGTATCTGGCGGATCTGTCCTTCCACCATGAACTGCACCACCGCGCCGGCCACATAGACGAAAAAGCCGAAGCCCGACATGATCAGGATGATTGTGAAGATCCGGGCACCCGGGCTCAGGGCGTGGGTCTCTGAATAGCCCACGGTGGTGAGCGTGATGATCGTCATGTAGAGGCTGTCCAGCAGCGACCACTTCTCGATGATCATGTAGCCGGCGGTGCCGACCAGGATGATGATCGTCGAAAGGGTGATGGCCGCGATAAGATGTTTGGTGCTGTCCATGTTTCCGGAAAAGGCGGTTCGGGTTTTAATCGATGGTTGCCAAAAAAATATGTTGTAGGGAATATTGTGTTGTAAAATCAAGTGAATTTTAGTTTAATACCGGCGCGGCATCGGATGCGAGTTGACTTAAACATCCTGATTTGATAAAGATTTCATCCATGGAAAAAGAACCTCTGAAATATGAGAGACAGCGGGAAGAGATGGTCCGAAAGCAGATCGAGGCGCGGGGCATCGACGACGCCCGGGTGCTGGAGGCCGTCCGGCGGGTGCCCCGCCACCTGTTCGTGGGCGAGGCCCTCATGGATCAGGCCTACGGCGACTTTCCCCTTCCCATCGGAGAGCGCCAGACCATCTCCCAGCCATACATCGTGGCCGAGATGACCCAGGCCCTCCGGTTGGGCCCTGAACACCGGGTGCTGGAGATCGGCACCGGCTCCGGATACCAGGCCGCCGTGCTGGCCGAGATCGCCTTCCGGGTCTATACCATCGAGCGCATCCATTCGCTGTACATCCGCGCCCGCCGCCTCTTTGACCGGCTGGGCTACCACAACATCGTCACCCGCTATTCCGACGGCACCGCCGGGTGGGAGGACGAAAGCCCGTTCGACGCCATCATCGTCACCGCCGGGGCCCCCGGCATCCCCGCCTGCTACATCAACCAGTTGGCGGAGGGGGGCCGCCTGATCATCCCCGTGGGCAACGAATACACCCAGGAACTGATCAAGGTCGTCAAGGAGGCCCAGGGCACCCGCCAGACCGAACTGGGCGGCTGCCGCTTTGTCAAGCTGGTGGGCGAGGCGGGCTGGAAGGAAGCGGACCATTGAAACAACGGCTCATAAGGAAGCGGACCATTGAAACAACGGCTCATTCTGTATGGAAAGGGCGTGGCCATGGGCTGCGCCGACGCAGTGCCGGGGGTTTCCGGCGGCACCATCGCTTTTATCACCGGGATCTATGAAGAGTTGCTGGGGTCCATCCGCAGTTTTGACGCCGAGGCGGTCCGGCTGCTGGCGGCCCGTAACCTGGTCGGCTTCTGGCGGCACGTTAACGCTACCTTCCTGTGCGTGCTGGGCGGCGGCATTCTCACGGCCCTGGTGCTGCTTTCCCGCGTTCTGCTGCATCTTCTGGTCGCTTATCCGGAGATGGTCTGGGCCTTTTTCTTCGGCCTGATCGTGGCGTCGGCTTTGATGGTGGGCCGAAAGATCGGGGCGTGGCGGCCGCCGGTGATGGCCAGCGCCCTGTGCGGGCTGGCCTTTGGCTACGCCATCACGGTCATCGCCCCGGCCGAGACCACCAACGCCGGCTGGTTCGTCTTCGCCTCCGGCATGATCGCCATATGCGCCATGATTTTGCCTGGAATCTCCGGCAGCTTCATCCTGCTGCTGATGGGAAAATACGAGTATGTGCTGGGGGCCCTGCGGGATTTGAACCTGACGGTGATCGCCATCTTTTCCGCCGGGGCCGGCATCGGCATCCTCGCCTTTTCCCATCTTCTCCACTGGCTGCTCCGGCGCCACCACGACCTGACCGTGGCCGGGCTAACCGGCATCATGGCGGGCTCGCTGAACAAGGTGTGGCCCTGGAAGCAGACCCTTGAAACCTTCTTGAGCGGCAGCGGCAAGGTCAAGCCCCTCGTCACCGCCAATGTCCTGCCCGGCAATTACCTCGAGCTGACCGGCCGGGAGCCGCACCTGCTCTATGCCCTGCTCCTGGCAGCGGCCGGTTTCGCCCTGGTGTGCTGGCTGGAGCGCGTCTCGGGCGCGGCGGGGGAATAAGATCCCAATGGGCCGGGCGTCCGCTCCCGGTCATGGGACCGGTCACGCAACCGGTCACGCAACCGGGTCATGGGATCTTCATAAACACCCGCATGCTCCGCGCCGGCATCTCCACCCTGGCCCCTTCCCGCAAAGCATCCCGGCCCGGCTCGATCCGCTCTGAAAATGTGTCCAGCACCGTCACCCACTGCCCCTGAAGCCCCGGCGGCAGGATGAACGCCGAGGCCGATCCGGCGGCGTTGAACATCAGGTGGAAGTCCTCGTCCGTCACCGGATGGCCCTGGGGGTCCATGTAGCCCAGTTGGCCGAAAAGATGGACCTGGAGGCCCAGTTTGTCCCGCCAGTCCACCTCCGTCATCGGGGCGCCGTCCGGCCGGTGCCAGGCGATGGCCGCATTCTCCTGGCCGGCGTGGCCGAACCAGCGCCGCCTTCGGAAGGTGGGGTGCCGCCGCCGCAGGCGCACCAGGCCGGCCACGAAGTCGAAAAAGGCCGTGTCCGCGCCGTTCCAGTCGAGCCAACTGATGGGGTTGTCCTGGCAGTAGGCGTTGTTGTTGCCCCCCTGGCTCCGGCCGATCTCGTCTCCGGAGAGCAGCATGGGCACGCCCTGGGACAGGAAAAGGGTGGTCAGGAAATTCCGGCGCTGCCGCCGCCGCATGGTCAGGATGTCCGGATCTTCAGTTGACCCTTCCGCCCCGCCGTTCCAGGAGCGGTTGTCGTGGTGGCCGTCCCGGTTCTCCTCGCCGTTGGCTATGTTGTGCTTTTGCTGGTGGCTTACAAGATCCGCCATGGTAAAGCCGTCGTGGGCCGTGATGTAATTGATGGAGGCCTGGGGCGGCCGGCCGGAGCCGGCGTAGATATCCGGGCTGCCGGAAAACCGGGTGGCAAAGGACCCGAGCCCGGCGGCGCCCCGCCAGTAGTCCCGGACGTCGTCCCGGTACCGGTCGTTCCACTCGGACCACTGGGGCGGAAACCTTCCCACCTGATACCCTCCCTCGCCCAGATCCCACGGCTCGGCGATCAGCTTCACCTGGCGGATCACCGGGTCCTGTCGCATGATATCGAGAAAGCCGGACGTGACGTCCACGCCGTGGCGCTCCCGGGCAAGCACCGGCGCCAGGTCGAACCGGAATCCGTCCACATGCGTCTCGGTGGCCCAGTACCGCAGGGAGTCCATGATGAGCTGCAGCACCTGGGGATGGCGGGCGTTGATGGTGTTTCCCGTGCCGGTGTGGTTGACGTACCGCCGCCGGTCGGCGTCCTCCAGCCGGTAATAGGCGCGGTTGTCCAGCCCCTTGAAGCACAGGAACGGCCCCTCGTGGTCGCTTTCCGCCGTGTGGTTGTACACCACGTCCAGGATCACCTCCAGCCCCGCCTGGTGCAGCGCCAGCACCATGGCCTTGAACTCCCGCACCACTCCTTCCGGGTCGGCGCTGGCGGCGTATTCGTTGTGGGGGGCGAAAAAGCCGATGGTGTTGTATCCCCAGTAGTTGCGCAGCCCCAGCCGGGCCAGGCGGGGCTCGTGGAGGAACTGGTGGGTGGGCATGATCTCGATGGTGGTCACGCCCAGCCGCTTCAGATGGGCGATGGCCGCCGGATGGCACAGGCCGGCGTAGGTTCCCCGGATGGCCGCCGGAATCTTGGGATGGTCGATGGTAAAGCCCTTGACGTGCAGCTCGTAAATGACCGTTTCGTCAAGGGGCACGTCGGGCCGGCGATCCTCGGCCCAGTCGAAATAGGGGTTGACCACCACGGATCGGGGCACATGGGGGGCGCTGTCTTCGGTGTTGGGCGTCAGGCCCGACGGGTCTGAAAAATCGGTGTCGAAGGCGGACGAATGCCAATCGGGCATCCCCTCTATGGCCTTGGCGTATGGGTCCAGCAGGAGCTTTTCCGGCCTGAAGCGATGGCCCCCGGCCGGGTTCCATGGGCCGTGGGCGCGGAAGCCGTAGCGCTGCCCCGGCCAGACGCCCGGCAGGAATCCGTGCCAGCAGCCGGCGGTCTTTTCCGGCAGGTCCATGCGGGTTTCACTTCCGTTTTCGTTAAAGAGACAAATTTCCATCCGCTCCGCCGCCTGGGAGAAGATGGAGAAATTGGTGCCTCTTCCGTTATAGGTCGCGCCCAGGGGATAGGCGTTTCCGGGCAATATAGGATGCATCAGGCTTGACTTCCGATCGAGTTGACAAAGGCTCGGCGTTGTCGGATACTGCTTCACCGCCGGGCGCGGTAATGTTACAATGACTTATCCTGATAGACTATCAGAAAAGGGGGGTTTGATAAATGAAAAAAAGAGCGGGCGGCATCCTGCTGCACATCACCTCGCTGCCATCGGTCTTCGGCATCGGGGACCTGGGGCCGGGCGCCCGGCGGTTCGTTGATTTTCTGGCGGCGGCAGGGCAGGGATACTGGCAGATCCTGCCCCTCAATCCCACCGACCCCGGCGGGCTCCACTCTCCCTACCACAGCGCCTCGGCCCTGGCCGGAAATCCGTTGCTCATCAGCCCCGAGGCGCTGGTGGAAGACGGCCTGCTGGAGCCCATGGACCTGAAGCGAACCGAGGCCTTCCCCGAGGACCGGGTAGATTATGATGCCGCGGCCGTCTTCAAGGAGGATCTGTTCCGCAAGGCGCATGCCCGGTTTATGGCCGGCGGCGGGTCTGCGGATTACGACCGGTTCCTCAAGGAGAGCGCCGACTGGCTCGACGATTTCGTCCGCTTCACCGCCCTGGGCGAGCGCATGGGCCGCATCGGCTGGGATCAGTGGCCGGCGCCCTACCGGGATCATGACGAAAGGGCCCTGGCCGAAATGGACCTCGACCCTACCCCGGTGATGGAAAGGGCGCGGTTTCTCCAGTACCTGTTCCAGCGCCAGTGGATGGCCCTGCGGGACTACGCCAACCGCCGGGGTGTGCAGATCATCGGAGACATTCCCATCTACGTCAAGTTCGACAGCGTGGATGTGTGGGCCAACCGGGAGCTGTTCAAGCTGGACGCCACCCGAAGGCCCTACGCCGTCTCCGGCGTGCCGCCGGATTATTTCAGCTCCACGGGCCAGCTCTGGGGCCATCCCGTCTATAACTGGCCGGTGATCCGGGAGCGGGATTTTAAATGGTGGAAGCAGCGGCTGGCCCGGAACCTGGCCCTGTTTGACTGGGCGCGGCTGGACCACTTCCGGGGGCTGGTCTCTTACTGGGAGGTGCCCGCCGGCGAGACCACGGCCATCAACGGCAGGTGGGTGGACGCGCCCACGCTGCACCTGTTCAATTCACTGGCCAGCCGCTTTTCCAGCCTGCCCATCCTGGCCGAGGATCTGGGCATCATCGGCCCCGACGTGCGGGAGGTGATGCGGCGCTTCGGCTTTCCGGGAATGCGGCTGCTGCTGTTCGCCTTCGGCGACGAGCTGCCCATCCACCCCTACGCCCCCCACAACCATGTGGAGGAGTGCGTGGCCTACACCGGCACCCACGACAACAACACGGTCCGGGGATGGTTCGATTCCGAGGCCTCCGAGGCGGACAAGGAGCGGTTTTTCGCCTACATCGGCCGCCGGGTGGGGGCCGACGCCGTGGCCTGGGAGATGATCCGCCTGGCGATGATGTCGCCGGCCCGGCTGGCCATCCTGCCCATGCAGGACGTGCTGGGGCTGGGAAGGGAGGCCCGGATGAACCGGCCGGCCACCACCAGCGGCAACTGGCTGTGGCGGCTGCGGCCGGAGGGGATGTCCCGCGAGGTGGCCGAGCGGCTGGGGGAGATGACGCGGCTGTATGGGCGGATTTGAGGATCGGATGGTTAAAATGCGGCCAACATCCTGAAAGTTATACATCCTTTTTTAAAAAGGCGATGAACGCCCGCGCCGGCGGCGACAGGCTCCGATCCTTGTGCAGGGTGATGTAAAAGCGCCGTTTCAGGGGAATGCCGACGATGGGTATCGTCCGCAACAGTCCCGCCGCCACCAGATCGGTCACGGCGATGCCGGACAGGATAGACACCCCCAGGCCGCATTTTACCCCCTGAATCACCGCCTGCGTGCTGCCCATCTCCGCCACCACGCGCAGGTCCTCCAGCTTGTGGCCGGCGTCCGCCAGCAGGCGCCGGAGGGTTTCGCGGGTGCCGGAGCCGGGCTCCCGCAGGATGAAGGGCGCCGTCAGCAGCTCGGCCAGAGACACCGTTTCCCGCTTCCCCCAGGGGTGGTTCGCCGGGGCCACCAGATGCAGGGTGTCCTCGGCCAGCTTTTCCTGGCGGAGGCGGGCGTCGCCGGTTCGGGCGCCCACCACCCCCAGATCCACCCCGCCGGCGGCCGTCTCATCGGCGATCCGGGCGGTGTCGCCGATAATAAGAGACACCCGCACGTCCGGGTGTTCCGCCAGAAACCGGCCGATGGCCGGCGGCAGCAGATACACCCCCGGAATGGTGGAGCCTCCGATGATCAGCCGGCCCCGGATCACCCCCTGGAACTCTGCCAGGGCGTTTTCCGTCTCCTCCTTCAGGGCCAGCATCTTTCGGGCCTGGTCATACAGCAGCTCCCCGGCCCGGGTGGGCAACGCCTCCCTGGAGAGCCGGTCGAGGAGCCGGGCGCCGAAGTGCTCCTCGAGGTCCCGGATGTGGCTGCTCACCGTGGGCTGGGACAGGTGGACGGCCCGGGCCGCCCGGGAGAAGCTTTTCAGCTCCACCACCTTGCAGAATATCCGCAGTTGCCAAAGGTCCATTGCGTCAGCCGGGCATCCGGGCGTCAGCCGGACATCCGGTCCTCTCCGAAGCGCTCCCTGAGCTTGTGAAAGACCAGCTCGGGCACCATGTCCCGGATGTCGCCGCCAAACCGCACCGCCTCCTTTATTATGGACGAGCTGGTGTAGATCCAGCGCAGGCTGGTCATCAGAAAGACGGTCTGGATCTCCCGGTTGAGCTTGCGGTTCATCAGGGCCATCTGGAATTCGAACTCGAAATCCGACACGGCCCGCATGCCGCGCAGAATGGCGTGGGCGTTGCGGCGCCTTGCGTATTCAACCAGCAGGCCGTCGTACTGGTCCACCTCCACGCCCTTGAAGCCGGAAAGACTGTCCTCCAGCATCTCCATGCGCTCGGCCGCGGAGAACAGATACCGCTTGGCCGGGTTGCACAGGATGGTGACTATGATGCGGTCGAACAGCTTCAGGCCCCGCTCGATGATGTCCAGGTGACCCATGGTGACCGGGTCGAATGATCCGGGGTAGATGGCGATGCGTTCCATTTTGATGCGATGTCCCCCTTCAGGGTTGTGTTGAGGCGATTTTCATTCGCCTGTTTCGGTTTCAGCGGCCGGGTTTGCGTTTGGATTGAAAATAAAAAACGACACGCCGGTTTTGCCGTATTTTCGGGCATCCGTCAAGACATAGCGGCAATCGAGGCCGCCGCCGGGATCTTCCCCGGCGGCGTGCTCGGCAACGATGATGGCCCCGTCGGCCGCGGCGCCGCGCCGGGCCAGGGCCGACATGGCCGGGGCGATCAGGCCCTTTTCGTAGGGCGGATCGATGAAGATCAGGTCGAATACGGCGCCGGCCGGGGCGTATCCGGCGCCGGGGGCCGCGGCGTCGGCCTGGCGGGTCCGGACTCGGTGGGCCACGTTCAGGGACCGGATGTTTTTTTCCATTGCCTCGATGGACCGGCGGTGGATGTCCACCAGGAGGGCGGAGGCGGCGCCCCGGCTGACGGCCTCGAGGCCCATGGCGCCGGTGCCGGCGAAAAGATCCAGGACCGAGCGGTTTCGCACGCGGAGGGCCAGGATGTTGAAGATGGTTTCCCGCAGGCGATCCGCCGTGGGTCGGGTGGAAAGGCCGGGGGTGGCGGTGAGGCGGCGGGATTTGAATTCTCCGGCGATGATGCGCATTGGGGGGGGCCTATCGGCGGCCTTTGGCGGGGTTGGGGGCGCTGGGGGGCGGGTGGGGTGTTGTGGACTGGGTGGACGAAGTGGACAGGCGTTTTCGCAGCTCCTCCACGGGGAGGCCGATGCGGGCGGCGGTTTGATGGATGTCGTTGTTTTCCTGGGCCAGTTTTTTTTGGATGAAGGCGGTTTCGAAGCGGGAGAGGGCTGTGTCCAGGCGATCCGTATCGAAGAATCGATCCTGGGCGGCTGGGGCCGGGGCGGCGGTTGAGGGGTTGTAGGGGGCCCGCAGGTCCGTGACGCGGATCACCTCGCCCTCGGCCAGGATGGACAGGCGGCCCACAAGGTTTTTCAGCTCCCGAACATTGCCGGGCCAGGGGTAGCCGGAGAGCATCTCGATCACCTCCGGGGAGATGCGGCGGGGGGGCGTTCGGTTGCGCTTGGCGTACTCGTCCAGGAAGGTGTCCACCAGGGCCGGGATGTCGGCCGCCCGCTCCCGGAGGGGGGGGACGCGGAGGGGGACCACGTTGAGACGGTAGTACAGGTCTTCCCGGAAGGCGCCCTTGCTGATCTCGGCCTCCAGGTCGCGGTTGGTGGCGGCGATGACCCGGGCGTTCACCGCCAGGGTGCGGCCGCCGCCCATCCGCTGGAATCGCTGCTCCTGGAGGACCCGCAGGAGCTTGGCCTGCACCTCGAGGCTCATGTCGGCGATCTCGTCGAGAAAGAGGGTGCCGGTGTTGGCCATCTCGAGCTTGCCCCGGCGCCGCCGGTCCGGCCCGGCCTCGCGGCCCCGGCCGAACAGCTCGGCCTCGATCTCGCCGGCGGGGACGGCGGCGCAGTTGACGTCGATGAGCGGGTTTTCCGCCCTGGGGCTGAGCTGGTGGATGGTGCGGGCCACCAGCTCCTTGCCGGTGCCGTTTTCGCCGGTGATCAGGATCCAGGAGTCGGTGGGGGCCACCGATGCGATGGCCTTGCGCAGCTCCTGGATGGGGGGGCTGTTGCCGTTGATGGCGTTTTTCTCGATGGTCTTTTTCCGCAGGTACTTGTTCTCCTCTTCCAGGCGGCGGAAGTTGAGGGCGTTGTTGATGGTGACGATGACCTTGTCGATGGACAGGGGCTTTTCGATAAGATCGAAGGCCCCCAGCTTGGTGGCCTTGACGGCGGTCTCGATGGTGCCGTGGCCGGTGATGATGACCACCTGGACCGACGGGCTGTCCTTCTTGATCTCCTTTAAGGTCTCGATGCCGTCGATGCCGGGCATCCAGATGTCCAGCAGCACCAGGTCGGGCATCTCCGATTCTATGAGCTTCAAGGCCTCGTAGCCGTTGGAGGCGGTGATCACCTCGTAGCCCTCGTCTTCCAGCAGTCCGCTTAAAGACTGGAGGATGGACGGCTCGTCATCCACGATCAGTATGGTGGGAAACATAAAAGCTCCTTGAAGGCTCCTTATCGCCCGATGAGGGCGGATTGTCAGGCGGGCAGATCGATGATGAACCGGGCGCCCGCCGGCGCGTTGTCCTGAATGGCGATGCGGCCGTTGTGGTCCGCCACGATGGAGCTGACAATGGTCAGCCCCAGGCCCATGCCCGATTTCTTGGTGGAAAAGTAGGGCTCGAAGAGCCGGGCCTTGTCCGCGTCCGGAATGCCGGGGCCGTCGTCTGCCACCGCGATGCGCGCCCAGCCGGGCTCGGGCCGCGAGACGGCGATGGCGATGGTCCCCTTTCCCCGGAAGGCGCCGATGGCGTTGGTCACCAGGTTGATCAGGGCCTGCTTGATCTGCTGCCGGTCCAGGTTGAGCCGATCCATGTCCGGCGGAACCTCGATGTCGAAGCGCGTGCCCGGGTGGCCCTCCCGGAACAGGGCCACGGTCTCTTCCACGATGGCGCCCAGATCGCACGGGCTCGGGTTGGCAGACGGGAACCGGGCGAAGGCGGAAAACTCGTTGACCAGGTTCCGGATGAGATCCACATGGTCGATGATCATCCGGGTGCATTCCTCAAAGACCGGCTCGTTGAGCTTCCGGGCGTACTTGCGGCTCAGGCGCTGGGCCGACAGCTTGATGGGGGTGAGCGGGTTTTTCACCTCGTGGGCGATGCGCCTGGCCACCTCCCGCCATGCGGCCATGCGCTGGGCCTTTTCCAGCTCCGTCAGGTCGTCCAGCACCATCACAAGGCCCATGAACAGGCCCGCGTCGTCGGCCAGGGCGTTTATGATCACCCTGAAGGAGCGGGGAGCGCCGTCGATGGTCATGCGCAGGGGAAATTCCACGCTCCGGTTCCGGGACTCGCCCAGGTGATCGGCCACGTCTTTTGCCAGATCCCGGTGCTGGCCCTTGAGCAGGTTGCGGTAGCTTTCGCCCAGCGCGTCCTTGGCCCGGATGGCCAGCATCCGCTCCGCCGACGGGTTTACGGTGGCCACCGACCCCACCGCGTCCAGGGTGATCACCCCGGTGGAGATGTTCTGAAGCACGATCTCCATGTACCGCCGCCGCTCCTCGATCTCGATGTTCTGCTCCTGGAGCATCCGCGCCGACAGCTCCAGTTGCTCCCGGCTCACCCGCAGGTCACGGGTCATCCGGTTGAAGGAGTCCACCAGCACGCCGATCTCGTCGTCCCCCACCCGGCTGATGGTAAATTCCAGGTCCCCTTCGGCCACCCGCCGGGTGCCCTCGGCCAGGGCCATGATGGGGATGCTGATGGATTTTGCCAGGAAAAACCCGAACCAGATGGCGCAGAAGACCACAAGGAGCGCCACGATGGAGATGGTGATATAATAGGTAAGACGGATGGGCTCTTTGAGCAGCTTGATCTGCTTGTACTCCTCGTACCCCCGGGCAATGGACTCCAGGTCTGTTGCCAGCCCGCCGGGGATCATCAGGGAGAGTACAACGAAACCCGTGGCGTCGGCCAGTTCGGCGCCGAAGGGGACCCGTCCGATGGTCCGGCTCATCTCCCCCTCGGAGAGGGTCTGGAGGATGGTGCGGGTCCCGGCGTCCCCCGAGCTTTTAAACAGGATATCCGGGGCCAGCTCCGGCGGCCCCATGGGGCCGAAGGCATTGTCTGCCGCCATGGCCATGCGCACCGGCGACCGGGCCCCCGGCGGCGGATTGTCATACACCTCCACGGCCTGAAGATTGAAGGCGTTTCGCACCACGGCCACATAGTTTTCAAGGGCCGCGTTTTTGCCCCGCTCCAGCAGATCCCGCGTTTTCACCTGATAGGCGATGCGCTTGAGGAAAAACCGGTGATGCTCCTCGAAATAATCGTACAGCCGCCGCCCCACCCCCAGGGAGTTTTCCAGGGCCTGCTCCACGGGCGCGTTGAACCAGAACTCGATGCTGGTGGTTATAAAGTTGAGGGAAAAGAAGAAAAGCACCGCGGTGGGAATAAGCGTCAGGGAGATGAAGGCCACCACCAGCCGGGTTCGCAGCTTGGTGCCCAGGATGCGCCGGCGCCGGTCGTACACCAGCTTCACCAGGTTCCGGAACACCAGAAAAATCAGCAGGATCAGCAGCAGCAGATTCAGGTTGATCAGGATGAACATCAAAATGGTGCTGGAGATGGGAAAATCCCCGCCGAAGTGGATGAGGCGATGCTCGGCCAGGGTCAGCAGGGCCACCACCGCCATCACCAGAAAGATCAGCAGCAGCTCGCGCCGCCGGCGGCGCCGCTCCTCCGGCGCAAGGATCGTTCTTGGGCGGTTGGGTGTGTGTGTGGGCTTGCGCTTCAATTCAAATATATAAAATCCCTAATATGTGAAATCGATGTGCGCCCAGTCGGTTTCAAAATCCCAGAGGGAGACGAAGAAAAACACCTGCCGCAGGTTAAAGGGCAGCGTCACCCGCCCCATTTCCGCCTTGGCGTAAAGCTGATAGCGGGCGCCCTTGCTCAACAGGCCCAGCGGAATCATGGGAAACTCTTCGATCTCGGACATCCGCTCCTCGGCCTCATCAAGGGTGTCCACCACCGTGGGCACGTTGTTTTCCCATGACCGCCGGATGACGAATTCCCGGCGCAGGTTGTTGTATTTTATGGAGTGGGAAAGGGTCAGGTCCGAAACGGTCCGGTCCGGCCAGTAGTCCCGGACCTCGCTGAGGGTGATGTAGAAGGTGAAGGTGGTGGGCACCCCGCTGAGAATGGCCTCTTTCATGCTCCGGCTGAACACGCCGCGGACCTTTAAATAGACCAGCAGCGCGTCGCTAGAGTTGCTGATGCGCAGGGCCTCCATCCGCGCCGCAAGGGCCGGCCGCGGCTGGGCCAGAAGGAGGGCGGCGGCCAGGAGGAGGGCCGCGGCGCGGGACCGGCGCCGTGCCATTATCATGGAGCGTTTCCCTTAAAACGCCTTATATGGCCCAGGCGCGGCGGCGTTCTTCCAGCCGATCCCGTTCCGGTTCAATCTGCTCCGACTGAACTTGTTCCGACCTGAGCTGTTTTGGCCGAAGCTGTCCGGAGCGGTTCGGTGAGCGGTCGGTCGGTTCCGAGGCCGCCGGCGCGTCAAAGACGGTGTGGGTCTCCCACGATGACTTGCTGGCGAAGAACTTTTCCAGGAAGGCGTGGTTGAGCTGATGACCTGAGCGCGTCACCTTCAGATGGCCCATCAGCGGCATGCCCAGCAGGGCAAAGTCGCCCACGCAGTCAAGGATCTTGTGGCGCGCGAACTCGTCCGGATAGCGCAGGCCGCCCTCGTTCATCACCCCGTCGGCGGTCAGTA
>JAABTE010000194.1 GCA_011390035.1 Desulfobacteraceae bacterium
ACCTAAATGCGATCATCTATTCCTATTTAACACTAACATTTTCAACCGGGATGTTCAAGATACAAAAAGGAAAAGCGGAACAGCCGAAACCCCATCCCGCGCCTCCCGCCAGCGCCATGTCCATTCCTGATTTGCCCACCGCGCCCCTCACCCCATAATCCGCCGCCCCCCCATCAACTCCACCAGCTCCCGAATCGCCGCCTCCATCCGATCCGAAGATCCGCGCATCAGCCTCGAAACTTCCGCCACCTCCGCCGCTCCGGCCGCGTTCTGCTGGGTGATCTGATCCATCTCCGCCACGGCCCGCTGGATGGCCTCCACCCCGTCGGCCTGCTCGCCGGAGGCTTCGGCGATTTCGTCCATCAGGGTCCATATCGTTTCGGCGCCATCGGAAACGCGGGAAAAGACGGCGCGGGTATCGACAGCCCGATCAACCCCGCCCTGAACCAGAACGCGGATCGCCTCAAGGATTCCGATGGTGTCGCCCGTCTCCTCGGCGGCCTTGCCGGCAAGGCCGCGCACGGCGTCGGCCACCACGGCGAAGCCGGCGCCGGACTCGCCGAAGCGGGCCGCCTCGATGGCGGCGTTGAGGGCCAGAAGGTTGGTCTGGAAGGCCAGGTCCTCGATGGATTTGACGATGCGGCGGGTCTCGGCGCTCTTTTCGGCGATGGCGGTCATGGCGCTGTCCAAGGCGGCCATGGCGGTGTTGGCCGCGCCCATGTCCGCACGCATGGCGTCGGCCAGCCCCCGGGCGTTTTTGGAGCGGTCCGCGTTGCGGCCGGCGATGGCGGCGGTTTGCACCAGGGAGGCCGAGGTCTGCTGGATGGCGGCGGCCTGCTGGGCCGAGCCGGAGGCCAGTTGGCGGCTGGCCGTGGCCAGGGAGACGGCCGAGACGGTCAGATCGCCCGAGCCGCGCCGGATGCCGGTCATCATCTTGCCGATGGAGCGCAGCATGGACAGGAAAATCAGGCCGCCGAAAAGCAGAAAGCCGCAGATGCCCGCCACCCCCGCGACGACATTGAAGCGGTCCGCCGTGGCCACCATGCCGTCGATCTTCCCCCTGGTGATATCGGAGATCTCAATGGCCGCCTGTTGCAGCTCGACGCTCAACGCCTCCATCTCGGCCATCATCCGAAGGCTGTCGTCCAACCCGGTCAGCAGGGCCTCCTCCATGGAGAGGATGTCCGGAATCGCCGCGCTCACCCCTTCCCAGCGGGCATTGAAATCGGGGTTGCCCACCAGCAGAAAGGCGCCGGCCACGTTGTCGCGCTTCACGCCGATGGCCTTTGCCATCGCCGCCCGCTTTTCCAGGTATGCGTCCTTATCCCGAATCAGAAACAGTTCCTGAATATTGATAAGATACCGATTCCAAAGGGTGTTAAAATCTTTCACCTCGTTGCGCAGCACAAGCCTGAGCGGATCGAGAAACTCGCCGGTCATCATCAGGCTCGTCTCCTGGTCGTCGATGACGGCGATCACCGCGTCCATCTCATCCCTTATCCACTGGATGCGGGCCTCGATCCGCCCGCGAGCCTCCCGAACCCCGGCCATGCCGGCCTCGAGGCGGCCAAAGGCCTGCTGATACAACACGAATCGCTCCTGAATCATCGCCGACCGCTCCGCCATTCCGGCGTTGTCGGCGGCCATTGCCCTGAGCGCATCAATCTGACCAGCCAGGTGATCCCGGAGGCGGTCGTGTTCGGCCAGCAGGGCCGCATGGTTCCGGCCGATGACCTTCTCCTCGATCACCAGCAGTTGCAGCAGCGAGCGGACAATCCCATGGCTGGCCCGCCCCATGGCGATGTCCGCGCCCACGGAACGATGCATCCAGCCGTTGATGATGGCGATGACGATCATCGCCACAATTCCGGCCACCGCCAGCAGGATGAGCTTTTTGAGCACCGTCCAACGGCCGCCGGTTTTTAATGCCAAGCGCTTCAATTGCTTCTATTCCTTAAATTCCGAAGACACCGAATCCCATGATCCGGTTCCAATGTTCCAATTCTAATGATCAAGCTTCTCATGATCAAGCTTCTCATGATCCGGGCCATTCCGCCGCCCGCCGTCAATCCACGTAGATGCCGGCCACCATCACCAGATTCTCCCCCGGCACGCGATACACATAGGATGTCTTGGGCGAGGCATGATCGGCGCCCGGCCGGGGCCAGACGTAATCGACCCACCCCTCCCCCTGGCTCAGCGCCACGTTGGCGTAGGCCACGAACAGCAGCTTGCCGTTCTTGTCCTTAACGCCCTTGGTCATCTTGCCGATCAAATTGGGAACCTGGGGATGGGCCAGCATGATGCCCGAATCGATCTCGAAACAGAACACATAGCTGTCCTTCCAGATAAAAGGACCGCTCGGGTCCATGATCCGCTTGACGGTCTCCTCGATGCCAACCTCCTTGACCAGGCTGGCCGCCATGCGGCATTTTTCAACACATTCCTCGCGGGTGGCCCTCTCCTCGGCAAAAGCGGGGACAGCCTGCTGGGACGTAAACAGGGCCACTGCCAGAAACAACACGATTTTCAGTAAAATACGAGGCATTGATATCTCCTTGCTCCATTGGATGGGGTTGGATTAAATGAGTTCCCGTTACCGGAAGGGTACCATATCATATTCTTTTGGATTTTTCCATGGAAAGACCGGCAGGGACAGGGTTCCGTCAAAATCGCCCCGGGACCAGATGCCGGGGAATGAATCCCCCGGCAATCCGGCGGGGCTTTGGTTCATAAACACAAGATTATGATCCCAAGGGCGGAGCGACCCCACTTTGACGGGGCCGTAGGACGGGTCTACAGGAGGATGACGGAACGGGGGCTTAAATCACGTTGCCATCAAGATACCGGCAAAACAGCTCGCGCAGCTTGCCATCGTCCATGCTCTCGATCTTAGAGGCGCAGGCGGGGCACAGATAGGCGTTGTCCTCGGTTCGGCAAATCTCGGTGTAAGGGATGGTTTCGCCACAACCCTGGCATTCATTGATCAGAAAGCGGACACCGATGCCGTAGAGGATGTCGCCGTTTCGGTTGATGGGGCTGCACCACATCACCTCGGCCCGGTAGATGTCGTACTGGCCGTGCCGCTCGGGGGAGTAGTGGCTCAGGCGGATGAACAGGTCCGAGCCGTCCGGTATCATGACGGGGGTTTCGAAATACATTCCCCCCTTGCCCTGGTTATACATGGTGGCCGGCCTGTAGGCGTCCGCCGCGTGAATGGCGTAGGCTATGGGCGCCTTCATGGGTTCTCTTGAAAAGGCCCTGTAATTGCCGGCATCCTGAAGTTCCTGATCGCGCTCCATTTTGACGACCTCCCGATCCCCGACTTGTTTGCCTGTCCGCTACTCCTTTTTGCCTGTCTCCCCGCCTTCCGCGGGGGGCGGGACGACCGCGTCGCAATGCTGACCCATTTCCCGCATCAGCTCCTGGAACTTTTCGGACTGCCGCCGCATCATCTCCTGGAAGGTACTCACGACGCGCCCCTGGTCGCCATTCCGCTCGTCCAGCAGCATCCGCAGATGGCGGATGGTCTCCTCCCGCTCGGCCGCCTTTTCCTTCAAGGCTTCATATTTCCGCACCACGCGCAGATGCTCGGGCTTTGCCACCAGCCCCATGAACTCCAGAAACTGTCCATAGGTATTCATCAGATCCTCGCTGGTCGCTGCCCAGGAGGACGCCGCATCTGTCTCCGCATCCGCCTTCCCGGAGGCGCCGGGAGCGGAAAAGGCGCCCATCCAGGCGGTCATGTCCGGAAAGCGGCCGGGGTCAAGACCCATCCATTTGCCCATCTCTTCCATCTGCCGCTGCCCGCGGGCAATGCTGATCAGGAAGTTTCCCCATAACTCCAGAAAATTCTTATCCATTTGAAATTCATCCCTTGATCGGTGGGTTGCATGCGCCAAGGCCCCAGGCCGGGACGGCAAGCTCTTGGGGACACTATAACATGGGGGCGAACAATCTCGAAGAAAAAAACGAAAGGCTTTTCAGGCGCCGGGGCGCCGGGAGAGGCCGCCGCCGGACGCGCCGCCCGGCGGCCGCCGGAAACAGGCCAGGTAATTGATGTGCAGATTCCCCCCCAGCCAATAGCGCCGGAGGATGGGGTTGTAGTGCAGCCCCATCAGGTCCACAAGGGACATGCCGGCTCGCCGGGCCCACCCCGTCAGCTCTGACGGCTTGACGAACCGGCGGTAATCGTGCGTCTTTTTGGGAATCAGCCCCAGCACATACTCGGCGGCCAGGATGGCCAGCAGGTATGCCTTTGGGGTGCGGTTTAGCGTGGCGAAAAAGACATGGCCGCCGGGGCGAACCAGCTCTCGGCAGGCGCGGACCACGGAGTCGGGGCGGGGGACATGCTCCAGCAGCTCCATGCAGGCCACGCCGTCGAAGGCGGCCGGGTGGGCGGCGGCAAAGGCCTCGGCGGATGACTGAATGTAGGTGACGGCCAGATCAGACCGGCGGGCGTGGGAACGCGCCGCGGCAAGGGGCGCCGGGCCCATGTCGATGCCGGTGACGCGAGCCCCGAGACCCGCCATGGCCTCGGAGAGAATGCCGCCGCCACAGCCCACGTCAATCACCCGCTTTCCGGGCAGCGCCATGCGTTGCCTGATGTAGTCCAGGCGCAGGGGGTTGATATCGTGCAGGGCCTTGAGCGCCCCCCGGCGGTTCCACCAGTACTCGGGGGACGCCTGGAACTTGGCCAGCTCGGCCGGATCCACGTTGGCGTCAAGGGCGGATCCGGCCATGTCTCTCAATACGCCCTACTTCGCGTGACACTTGGAGCAACTGGTGGGAGCGGCCTTGGTGTTGTTCTTGTCGTTGTATTCCTGATGGCAGCTCTTGCAGTTGACGTGGAGGGCCTCGGCGTGAAACTGAAGCTCCTCGGCCTTTGTCAGCTCCGGGGCGCCCTTGCCCTTGGGCGGCTCGCCGGGCTGGTCGTGGCAGGAGATGCAACGGTCAACGGGGTCGCCCTTCTTCAGGCCCTCGATGGGCGCGCCGCTGCTGTCATGATGGCAGGCGCCGCAGTCGGCGCCGTATTTATCCACATGCAGCCCATGCGTGAACTGGACGATGGGCCGCTTGTGCTCATATTCCTTGGATTCCAGGGCGATCATGTTCGGGAATCCCTCCGCCTCGGGCAAAGCGGGCTCGGCCGGCTCGGCGGCCGCCTGCCCTGCGCCATCCGCGTCCCCCGCGCTCTC
>JAABTE010000195.1 GCA_011390035.1 Desulfobacteraceae bacterium
CCTGCTCCATGGCCGCCGGCGTCTTTCCGAAACGCTCCGGCGCCCCCAGGCGCCGGGCCTCGTCCGCATCCATGGCGCCGCCCATCAGCCAGTTGGTGGCGGCCAGCCTCCGGTCGGGCATGGCGTACTGGAACAGCACGCGCAGGAAGATCCGGGGGATTTCCGGAAACCGTCCCAGGATATAATCGATCCGGATGTCGTCGGGCGGCGGACCATTGGCCCCGGCGATCCGGCCGGCCACCGCCTTGAACACCTCCCCGGCGCGGGAAAAAAATCCCGCCCCCGGCCGCTGGTTTTTCAGGATTCTGGCGGAATCGCCGCGGATGCGGGAAAAAAGGGACCCGAGCCCCGGGGTTGCCGGCACCGCCCCTCCCTTTGCTGCCTCCCTGGCCACCCCCTCCAGGATGATGTCGAGCTGGGTGCGGCCGGCGCCCGCGGAATGGCACAGGTTTACAGTGATCTCCCGGAGCAGATAGCGAAAGGGCCGCTCCGGGTCCTCTATGGGCTGGATATAGGCAAAGGAGAAGGGATGGCCCGCGTCCCGGCCGTGGTTCAGAATCCGCCGGATCAGGTGGGTCTTGCCTCCCCCCACCTCGCCGAAAATCAGGCCGGCGCAGGGCAGCTCCGGATGACGCGCCTTCTGCCGGATCAGGCCCAGGGCCCCCTCGGACGCCGCCGCGTTGATGGCCGCAACGTCGGCGTAGCCTCGGTCCCAAGGGTTTCCCACGCTGGACGATGTGAAGGGATTTTCCGCCCGCAACAGCGAAAAGAGCCGCTCCTCCCGGCTTTCAGCCCCGTCCTGGGCTCCTTCATTCGCCCGCCCCATCCTCACCTCCCCCAACAGGTCAGATTGATGTGCAGCAGACCGTTTTCATCCACATGGGAATCATCGATCTGCCCATCCGTCAGATCGGCGGGATCACCGCCGTGAATCTCCACCAGATAATCGGCCATAAGCGCCAGCAGGGCCGCGTCGAACCGCGCTCTGGACCATCCCAGCGCCTCCCGCACCCGATAAATCCGGATCATGCCCGCCCCGGTCCGCATGGCCCGGCACGCGGACAGGAACGCCTCCCGGTCCGCAAGGGGCGGGGGACTCGGCTGCGCCGGGCCGACCGACAAGGACCCCGCGGGCATGGACCCCGCAGGCATGGACCCTGCGGGCAAAAACCCGGCCGACAAGGACCTGGCGGGCATGGACCCCGCCGACGAAAACCCGGCCGACAAGGACCCGGCGGGCGATTGCCTTGCGGGCAATGGCCCCGCGTGCGCCGCCGGGACGGTCAGGCACAGCCGATGCCGCCGGTCCGCAGACGCGGCCAGCGCCCCGTCCGCCAGCATCCGGTTGACCGCCGCCATCAGCGCCGCCTCGCCCACCGGCAGGCGCCGGCACAGCTCCCTCGAGCAAATTCCGGGCTTGCGCCGGGCCGCCCGCAGGATCAGCTCCGTCACCGGCACATCATACCCGATCCACGCGCCCCCGGAAAGCCGATAGGCCCGCAGGCCCCGCTCCAGGTAAGGCGACAGCAGCCTAAGCGCCCGCCCCTGGGGCGTCCGGCCCCGAACGATGCCCAGCCGGCGGCGGATGCCCTCGCCCAGCCCGTCCCGCACGCGGCTTACGGGCAAAAAATCCCGCCCGGACCGGGTCAGAAGCTCGTGGATGCGGCGACTGGGGTCATGGTGGCCTTCCTTTATGGTGTCCTGGTGGCCTTCCTTTATCTGGTGGCCTTCCTTTATATTATATCGGCCGCCCGTTTTGGATGGACCGTCGTTGTCAGTTCTTTCCACTTTCCCACAACCCTTATGAATTGGCTCAGGATCACGCATATGGTTTCTCGCCACTGCGCACCCAAGGCATTCAGATTCCCGGAAAGAGTATCATTGAGTCGGATATTTGTAAAGAGGGGCGCAGTTAACCTGCTCCGAATTTGGAAAAGATGTACCAATCCTCCTCGAATCCGTCCGGATTGCCCTGGGCCACCACCATCGAGTTCGAATTCAAGAGGATAGATCCACATGGCTCAGGTTTTTTAACCCTGCAACGCCGTTTGGGAAAATCAGTCCATCGTATTGTACATGGATAACAATACAAGCCCCATATACAGGGCTTCAAAGCACATCTGGCGTTGCAGGGTTAAGAAAAGGGCTGACCGTTGGTTTTCAGGACGACCAATCAGATCTACTGCTTCACCTGATCGCAGGGCAGCTTGTACTCATCGAATTCGCTCATGAACTCCAGCGCCCGATAGCGGCCGCCCGAATAGGGCTCCTTGAACCGGATCTTGCGGAAATGGCAGTCCCCGCCCTTTTTATAGGCCACCTGGGTGGCGATGTGCCGCCACAGGATGGCGCCGGAGATCTTGTGCCGCTCCACCCACCAGTCCGGATCGATGATGCGCACATCCAGCACATTATATCCCTTGGACTGGGCGATCTTTTTCATCTTTCTTTCAAGGGTGGCGTCCTTCATCCTGGCCGGCTCCATGCGATTGGCCACTGTGGCGCCCTCGGCGAGCTGCTCGGAGAGCCGGGCGTAAAAGCCGTAGTCGTCGCCGGTGATGTCGAACTGGCCCTCGGCCAGGGTGGCGTAGTTATAAACCTCCACCTTCACGCGGTGTTTGCCCGGAGACAGCTCGCCCAGCGCCTCCGATAGCAGCACCGGGCCGGTGGGCTTGCTGAAGCTCTTTCCCCACTCGAACCTGGGGTCGGTGAAGGCGGTCATCTTGTCCGGGGCCGGGGCGATGTCCATGGGAAAGCGGCTCACATCGAAGCCGTCCTTGTTGACGTGCAGGTTCATGGACTGCTTGTAGGCGCCGTCCACCCATATCTTGATCTCGATGTTCTTGATCTGGGAGGCGTTTTTAGACACCTGGCCTTTTGTGATGTTGCGGAAGGTGTCGCTCATCATGACCATGCCGTAAATCGGATCGCCGACAGCGAAGCTGGTTCGGGTGTCCGTCGGCGCGTCCCCTGCAATCGGGGTCCCTGAAAACACCATCGTGGTGTTGTAAATGGGCGCCAGCCCCGCCAGCGCCCCAGCGGCGCCACCGCCGCCCCCCGACGCCACCGGCCCGGTCACGCTGCCACCGGCCCCGCTGGTGGCGCCGCCCGACGCCTCGTTGGCGATCTGCCCCAGGGCGCGCTGGACATTCACCTCCTTCAAACAGCCCTGGGTGATCAGCAGCGCGAAAACCATCAGCGCCGGCAGAGAGAAAACGATTGTCCCTTTTTTAGCCATGGCTACCACCTTTCTCCTTTCGAGTTGGATGTTGCATGCCCACAATTTGTGCAAATATCTTAAAACGGCACATTCTCATACTTATTATATCGACACTGATATTTCAAGAGAAATTTTCCGAAAACGGGACTCCGTTTCCAAGATCCCTTGGATGAGCTACAAGGATTCGGGATAAAAAAGGATTTCTTCCAGTCCCGGAACAAAATCCCTGTAGTTTTAACGATGGAAAAAGACTTGACAGCAACAAAGTCCATTCTTAAAAAAAATCCCTGCAATTTTAACGATGGAAAAAGACTTGACAGCTTCGACCTTTTAAGATAAGCATCGACCATCCGGACTATTCAACAACTTCGAGCGCCGGCTCCGGTGGCCAGGATGCGCTCCCGATAAAAAAACACGACCGAAGACAACGGTAAAAACCAGGTGGACTATTACCACGTCAACTTCAGGGAGTATTTCGAGCGGACCGCCACCATCGATCCGGCCCCCTTCCTGTTGCCGCTCACCGAGCGCCTGGCGCCCCCCGCCCGGGTGCTGGATGTGGGGTGCGGGTCGGGCCGGGATCTGGCGTGGCTGAAAGCAAGGGGGTATCGGCCCACCGGATTCGAGCGGTCGCCGGGTCTTGCGGGGCTGGCGCGGCGTCATTCCGGGCGCGCCGTCATCGAGGGGGATTTTGACACCTTCGATTTTTCCATCCTTCGGGCGGACGCGATTCTGCTGGTGGGCTCTCTGATCCACCTGCCCCACGACGCGGCGATCCGCGCCCTTGGGCGGATCGCCGGGGCGCTGAACGACGGCGGCCTGGCGCTGATCAGCATCAAGGAGGGGGAGACGGCCTTTACGGACCGCCTCGGCCGGCCCTGTCATCCATGGCGGGAGGCGACGATGCGCGGCCGGCTGGAAGAAATGGGGTTTGCCATCCTGGAATACTTCCGACAGCCCTCCGCCCTCGGGGGCGACGATATGTGGCTCGGGTATGTGTGCCGGCTGAACCGGCCATGGGCGGAAAGCGACCAGGCCATGACGCGCCTGAAACGATCCGAGCAGAGGCTCATATCCAGCGAGGCGCTGCTGAAACGCTCCCAGCGGGAGCTTGAATTCCGAAACCGCATCGCCCAGGCATTTTTGATCTCCCCGGAGGAAACCGCCTACGGCGATGTCCTTCGCGTCGCGCTGGCGGCGGTGGAAAGCCCCTTCGGCGTTTTAGGGTATGTGGACGACGCGGAACAGAACATGGTGGCCGCGTCCATCACCGATGAAGTCTGGTGGGATAGCTGCCGGATGACGGACCGGAAGATTATCTATCCCCGGGCCGAGTGGCGTGGGGCATGGGGAAAAGCCCTGCTGGAGCGCCGGACCGTTATCGTCAACCAGCCCGGGCGGGTGCCGGAGGGCCATCTTCCCATTGCCAGGGTCATGTCCACGCCCATCCTTTACGGGCAAAAACGGCTCGGCATCCTCACCGCCGCCAACAAGCCGGCCGATTACAACGCAACGGACGGCGCCATTTTTGAAAACATCGCGGCGGACATCGCGCCCGTCCTGCGCGTCCGACTTCAGAAGGATCAGGAGGCCGCCCGCCGCAGAAAGGCGGAAACCCAGTTGCTCCAGTCTCAGAAACGGGAGGCCATCGGCACGCTGGCGGGGGGCATCGCCCATGATTTCAACAACATCCTGTTTCCCATCGTCGGCTATTCGGAGATGTCTCTCCAGGAGGCGAACCTGCCGCCCCTGATCCGGAAAAATATCGAACAGATCCTCTCGTCCGCCCTGCGGGCCAGGGACCTGGTGAAGCAGATCCTGACCTTCAGCCGCCACCAGGAGATGGAGCGGGCGCCGGTGACGATCCACCCCATCGTCAAGGAGGCGCTCCGGATGCTGCGCGCCGCAATCCCCACCAACATCGCCATCGTCAATCAGATCGCCCCCGTGGG
>JAABTE010000196.1 GCA_011390035.1 Desulfobacteraceae bacterium
CTGCCAGAAGTCCACGAAGGCGTCCCGCTCCAGCTTCAGGATCACCGACTCGTCCACCATGTCGTTGGTGCGGGCGTCGCCGCCGGAGATGACGTAGGCGATGCGCTTGGCCAGGAAGGCGTCATACTCGCTGACGAGCCGGCCGCTTTGCATGTTGAACAGCTCGCCGTTGATCATGCCCTGGGCCGCCTCTCCGAATACCCGGATCTTGCGCGGCGCCGGCGGGGCGTACCCGGCGTCCACCATGGCCAGCACCTCTTTCTTGGCCTCGCCGATCTGGTAATCCCGGTTGAAGACGATCCGGTCGTTGGGGCCGAGAAAGCCGTTGGCCCGGGCGTCCGCCGCCGAGGTGGAGACCTTGGCCATGGCGATGTTCATGAAGGTGGGGATGAAATACTTGGCCAGGTCCACGTCCGTGGTGTTTTCCGGAATGTTTTCGGTCATCTTTCTCCACAGGTTGAGGCATCCGCCGCCCGCGGGCAAAAGCCCCACGCCGATCTCCACCAGGCCCATGTACAGCTCCGCGTGGGCCACGATCCGGTCCGCGGCGCCCAGGCACACCTCGCATCCGCCGCCCAGGGTCAGCCCGTAGGGGGCCGCCACCACGGGGAAGGCGGCGTGCCGAGCCCGCTGCATCCCCTCCTGGGCCTGCTTGAGAAAGTCGCCGATCTCGGCGAACTTGCCCTGCATGGCAAGGTTGCCCATGTAGAACAGATCGCCGCCCGCCGAAAACGCGCCGGGCATGCCGCCGGCCTGGTTGCCGATCACAAGGCCCACGCCGTTGGCATCGACATAATCGAGGCCCTCGGCCATGAAATCTACGATCTCCTTGTTGATGGCGTTCATCTTGGTGTGGAACTCGCAGCAGAAGACGCCGTCGCCCAGGTCCACAAGGGAGGCCGACTTGTTGGACTTGACCACCTGGCCGGCCGATTTGAGGGCGGCAAGGGAGATGATCTTGTCGGAAACCTGCTTTTCCTTGTAATCGCCGGTGGCGAAATCGTAAAAATATTCCAGGCCCTTCTCGTCGGTCTTATAAAAGGATGTCTTGCCGTCGGCCAGCATCTTCTTGACCTTCTCCGGCGCGGCGAAGCCCTCTTTTTCCATCTTCTCCACGGATTCGGCCACGCCGATGGCGTCCCAGGTCTCGAAGGGCCCCATCTCGAAGTTGTAGCCCCACTTCATGGCGTTGTCGATCTCCATGATGGTGTCGGAGATCTCCGGAATCCGGTTGGCGGCGTAGATCAGGCCGTGGGCCGTCACCTTCCAGGCGAACCTGGCGCCCTTGTCGTCGCCATAGACCATGGCGCGGATCTTCTCGGGCAGGGTCCTGGCTTTTTTTGCCTCGGCCAGGCAGGGGAACTCGGCCTTGCCGTATTCGCTGTACTCCAAGGTGGAAGGATCGATCACCTTGCGGATCTTTTTCCACTCGGGGGTAAGATCCGTCTTGTAAAATCCGGCCCGGACCTTCTTGCCCAGCAGCTTCTTGTCGATCATCGACTGGACGAAATCGGGGGTCTTGAAGGCGTCCCGCTGCTCGTCGTCCGGCACCAGGTCATAGGTGTTTTTGGCCACATGAGCCATGGTGTCAAGGCCCACCAGATCGGTGGTTTTGAACATGGCGGTCTTGGGCCGGCCCATGGGCGGGCCGAACAGGGCGTCCACCTCGGGGATGGTCAGCCCGTCTTCCACCATGAGCTGCATGGCCTTGACGATGCCATGCACGCCGATGCGGTTGCCCACGAAGTTGGGCGTGTCCTTGGCCCACACGATGCCCTTGCCCAGAATCCGCTCGCCGAAATCGGCCATGAAATCGAGGACTTCCTTATCGGTCTTCTCGCCGGGGATGATCTCCAGCAGCTTCATGTACCGCACGGGATTGAAAAAGTGGGTGCCCAGGAAATGGCGCTTGAAGCCGTCGCTCAACCCCTCGGACATGGCCTTGAGCGGAATGCCGGAGGTGTTGGTGGAGACGATGGCATTCTCCTTGCGCACGCCTTCAAGGCGCTTGAGCAGGGCCTGCTTGATCTTGAGGTTTTCCACCACAACCTCCACGATCCAGTCGCACTCCGCCAGCTTGTCGAAATCGTCCTCCAGGTTGCCTATGGAGATGCGGTCGGCGTCCTTCTTCTGCATCAGCAGCGCCGGATTGGACTTGAGCATGGCGTCATACCCGGCCTTGACGATCCGGTTCCGGGCCGCCGGATCGCTCTTTTCCTCCTCCTTCAGATCGAAGGGGACGATATCCAGCAGTAATGTCTTGACGCCGGCGCTTGCCAGAAGGGCCGCGATCCCGCTGCCCATCACGCCGGAGCCGATCACGGCCGCGTGCTTGATTCTTCTGACCATCGTTTTAACCTCCTGTAACCTTCTGCGTAGGGTTCTGATTGCATAGTGAATGAATGCTCATTCATTCCTGAATATCAGACGGGCGGCCCCTGTGTCAAGAAAAAAATGCGCCGGAAGTCTGGCGAGCTGGAGAATTTATCTCATGGAATCATGGCGGGTTATTGTCGATGTCGATTTTTGGAGCCTCGTGGGGCGGGAAAGTTTTTTATGGCTGGGATAATAATGAATGAGGATTCAATTAGACACGTGGATTATGGGGCCTTAGTTTTCCCCCGCCTCGATCTGCGTAAACTTCCTTCCAATAAATGACGCCAGCATCACCAGCGAAGTCGAGATAAAGATCATTATGATCCCCAGCGCCGACAGCCGCCCCCACAGCCCGTCCTCTGCGAACCGCAGGATCTGCACCGCCAGCACCTCCGTGCCCGGCCGGGACAGCACCACCGACAGCGTCAGCTCCCGCACGAACATGGTGGCCATGAGAATCCATCCGGAGACGATGCCCGGAATCAAAAGGGGGATGATGATGCGCCGGAGGGTATAAAGCGTTCCCGCCCCGCAGACGCGGGAGGATTCCTCCAGGTGGCCGTGGATCTGAATAAAGGCGCTGGTGAGCGGCCGGATGCCGTAGGGCAGGTAGGTGGCGATGTAGCCGATGAGCAGGGCCCAGATGGTGGCGTACAGCGGCGTTCGGACGAAGAACCACATGAAGCCGATGCCGATGACGATGCCGGGAAAGGAGAAGGACAGAAAGCCGAGCGACTCCAGCAGTCCGGAGGCCCGGGTCCGGATCTTGACGATGACATAGGCAACGAAGATGGACAAGAGGATGCCCAGGCTGGCGCCGGCGATACCCAGAAAGACGCTGTTTTTCAGCGACAGCAGGGAGATGGGGTCGTGGATCACATCGGTCCAGTGGCGCCAGCTCATCATGGAGAAGGCCCTGGCGCCCGGCACCATGGAGTAGGGCGTCAGGGAGGTGTAAAAAAGCACGATCACCGGCAGGACGATGAGTACGAAGGAGATGACCCCCACTGCGCCGAAGAGCGGGTACTTGGCCCCTTTCAGGTCGATGATCGTGGGCCGGTATCCCCGGCTGGAGATGGTGACGAACCGCTCGCTTTCCGCCGTCAGGTGGCGGTACACATAGATCAGGGCGATGGAGGTGGCCAGAGCGCTCATGCCCACGGCGGCGGCCACGCCGTAATCCGGGGCGAAGCCGGTGGCGATGATCCGGTAGATGTGGGTGGCCAGCACATGGATGCGGCCGGGCATGCCGATCACCGAGGGCACGGCGAAGGAGGCCAGGCTCCGGACCATCACCAGGATCAGGGATGCCAGAATGGCCGGCCGCAGCACCGGCAGGGTGATCCGGAAAAGGGTGCCCATGTTCGACGCGCCGCAGACCCTGGAGGATTCCTCCAGGGAGACATCGAAGGCGCCCATGGCCGGGGCCAGGATCAGGTAGGCGATGGGCAGGTCCAGCAGGCCCTCCACCAGGATCATGCCGCCCATGGTGTAGATGTTGAAGGGCGAGCCGTCCATGCCGAAAATCTGGCGCAGCGCCAGGTTGATCAGCCCGTTTGAGGGGTTGAGCAGCAGCACCCAACTGACGGAAAACAGGATGTGGGGCACCATCATGGGAATGATGGAGATGATCCGGAACAGGAACTTGAACGGGATGTTGGTGCGGGTGTTCAGATAGGCCAGAAAAAGGGCCAGGCCGGTGGCCACCAGCGCCGATCCGGTGATGAAGACCGCCGTGTTGACCACGATCTCCAGCAGGGCCGGGTCCGTGTATGCCTTGATGTATTTTTCCAGGGTGAAGGTGCCGAAGGCGCCCAGGCCCTTTGAAAAGCTGCCGAGGATCAGCATCGCCACGGGGCAGACCGTCAAGAAGCCGACGATGACAATCAGCAGCGCCGTGAGCCGGGGGGCGGCGTTGTGGGCGGCGGTTTTCATTTCGCCAGCACCAGGCAGGATTCGGGCGGACAGCGGAGGGTCACGGCGTCGCCCTCGGCCAGCGGGGCGGTGGGATCGACGCGGACGAAAAGGCGGGTGTCTCCGGCCAGGATCTCGCCCTCGCACACCTCGCCCACGAATACCAGGGATTCCACCTTTCCATGAAACTGGTTGGCTTCGGATGCCGCGGCCTCTTCCGGCGGTGTTTCTGCCCGCGGGGCGGCCTCGGCAGGATGGGAGGCTTCCACCGATATGAACTCCGGGCGAATGCAGACGGTCACCGCCTCCCCCGGAGCGATGGCCGGATTCCCGCGGCATCGGATCGGGCCGAGGGGCGCATCCACCAGGGTGTGGCCGTTTTCATCCGCGCTTGATCGGGCCGTGCCGGGGATGAGATTGGCCCGGCCGATGAAATCGGCCACGAACCCATGGTCCGCGTTGAAGTAGATCTTTCGGGGCGAGCCGATCTCCATGATCCGGCCGGACCGCATCACGGCGATGTCGTCGGACAGGGCCAAAGCCTCGATGCGGTCATGGGTCACATAGACGGCGGTGATGTCCAATTCCCCCAGAAAGCGCCGCAGCTCCTTCCGGGTCTCCTCCCGGAGCTTTGCGTCCAGGTTGCTCAGGGGCTCGTCGAACAGGATCACCTTCGGCTCGGCCACCAGCGCCCGGGCCAGCGCCACCCGCTGTTGCTGGCCGCCGCTGAGCTTGGTGGCCGGCCGGTTCTCGAAGCCCTCCAGTTGCACGAATCGCAGGGTGCGGGCCACCTTTTCACGGATCGCCTCGCGGGATTCGCCCCGCGTCCTGAGCGGATAGGACACGTTATCAAAGACGTTC
>JAABTE010000197.1 GCA_011390035.1 Desulfobacteraceae bacterium
CTTTCTGGGCATGGCGGTCACGGGGCTGGACGGGGTGCTGACGCACCACTTCGGCGTGTCTCTGGACAAGCGCTTTCAGAAGAAAGACTGGTCAAAGCGGCCCCTGCCCAAGGAGATGATCGACTACGCGGCCTCCGACACCCTTTACCTGCTGGACCTGGCCCGGCGCATGGAAAAGGATCTGGCCGACCTGGGCCGGCTGGAATGGGTGCGGGAAGAATGCGAGAACCTGGCGGCCGTGCGCTATCCGGTGAGTGCCGGCGAGCCGCTCTTTCTGCGCTTTAAGGGCGCCGGCCGCCTGCGGCCCCGGAGCCTGGCCATCCTGGAGGCGCTGCTCCGGCTGCGCATGGAACATGCCGAAAAGAAAGATCGGCCGCCCTTTAAGATCTTCGGCAACAGCGCCATCGCGGAAATCGTCAAGGCCCGGCCCGGCAACCTGGCCCGCCTGGCCGCCTCCAACGCCCTGAGCGAAAAGCAGATCCGCATGTACGGAGAGGATGCCCTGGCGGCCGTGGCCATGGCCATGGCGATTCCCGAAGAGGATCTGCCCGCCTATCCCCGCCAGCGGCCGGCCCGGCTGTCCCCCAAGGTGCCGGAGCGGGTGCGGATGCTCCGGGAGTGGCGGGACAAGCGGGCCGAGGCCCTGGGCCTGGATCCGTCACTGGTTTTAAGCAAGAGCCTGATGCATGCCGTGGCGGCCCTGAACCCGGAAAGCGCCGCCGCGCTGTCGGAACTGCCGGAGCTGGGCAAATGGCGCGTGGCGGAGTTCGGCGAAGAGATCGTCCAGGCCCTGGCGCCGCCCCCTGCCCGGCGGAAGAAAAGACGGCGCTGATCAAGGAGGCGTTCCCCATGGAAACCGGTATCCGTTTCCCCTCCGCGTCGCTCACTCTGGAGGGACGGCTGCATCTGACCGAAGGCCCGTGCATGATCATCACCCACCCCCACTCCCTTTATGGCGGGGCCATGGACAACCCTGTGGTGGAGACCATCATGGCCGCCTGCCGCCGCGCCGGTTACGGCACCCTCAGGTTCAACTTCCGGGGGGTGGGGGAGAGCGAGGGCTTTTTCGACCAGGGGCTGGGCGAGGCCCTTGACGTGCGCTCGGCCATGGAATTTTTGAGGGGCCGGGGCGTTTCCAGGATCGATCTGGCCGGCTACTCCTTCGGCGCCTGGGTGCTGGGAAAGCTCGGCTGCGAGGGTGCCGCCGGCGGCCGGATGCTCTGGGTGGCCCCGCCGGTGGCCTTTATCGATTATGACCACATCGGCCGGATGGACTGCCTCGACTGGGTGATCGCCGGTCAGCATGACGAGATCGGGCCGCCGGATCAGATTCGCGGCCGGATGGCCACATGGCGGCCGGATGCGCCGGCCGGGTCCATATGCCGGGAAGTGGCCGGGGCCGACCATTTTTTCAGCGGCCGGCTTGAAACCCTGGGCGCGATGCTGTATGAATGTCTCCGGCGGGGGCGGCCCGAGGCTGCCGCCGGCGCCGACTGACGCCAACTAATTCAGGAGAAGAAATGATCGCATCATACAAGGGAAAGACGCCGGTCATCGGCCGGGGCGTCTTCATCGCGCCCACGGCCGTCATCATCGGAGACGTGACCATCGGAGACAACGCCAGCATCTGGTACGGCGCCGTCCTGCGGGGGGACATGGAGCCCATCCGCATCGGCGCCCGCTCCAATATTCAGGACAACTGCGTGTTGCACACGGACTGGGAAAAGCCGCTTTCCATCGGAGACGACGTGACGGTGGGCCACAAGGCGGTGGTGCATGGGGCCACCGTGGAGGACCGCTGCCTTATCGGCATCGGGGCGGTGGTGCTCAATGGCGCCCATGTGAAGGCCGGCACCGTGGTGGCGGCCGGCTCGGTGGTGCTGGAGGGGCAGACCGTGGGGCCGTATCATCTGGTGACGGGGATTCCAGCGGAGACCAAGAGGGATCTGGGAGAGGGGATCATGGAGATTCTCAAGGAGCCTGCCGATATCTATGTCCGTCTGGCGGAGGAGCACCTGGCCATTTTTCCGAGGGAAGGCTGACGCGGACGCCGGGGACTCGCCGGACCGGTTTCGCCAGCGGCTGTCCATCCAGCTTGCCGGGTATGCCATATTCATCGGATTGCTGCTGGGCTTGCTGCTCAGCGGCGCCCAGGTGGCCCTGGACCTGCTGGACCAGCGACGCCGGATGGACGAGTCTGTCCGCCAGGTGATCAGCACGGTACTCGGCTCGGCCGTGGAGGCTGCCTACAATGTGGACGACCGGCTGGCCCGGCGCGTGGCGCTGGGTCTTTTCGAATATGGCCCCATCATATCCGTGGTGGTGACCGACGAGATGGGCAACCTTCTGGCCGAGGCCCAGCGGCCGCCCGGCCCGGCGGTTCTGCCCCGGCTCACCAGGGTTTTCTTCGGCGAAAACCCGACCTATGAGCAGCCCCTGATCCTCCAGTTCAACAACATGCGGGTGGGGCGGATCACTGTCACCGCTGACAGCGGGCAGGCGGCCATAGATTTTTTCAGGCGGGCCCGGGTGACCCTGGTGGGGGATCTGATCCGGAACCTTCTGCTGGCGGCCATTTTGTCGCTGGTGTTTTACCATTGGGTGGCCCGTCCCCTGCGGAAGATGGCGCGTCATGTGCGGGCGGTGGACCCGGCCTGCCCGGCCCGATCCCCCATCCAGGCGCCGGCGGTCCACTCGGCCAACGAGCTGGGGCTGCTGGCCTTTTCCATCAACCGGTTGCTGGACGCCTCCCAGCGAAGCCTCGACAGCAGGCGGGCGGCCCAGGAGCGGCTCCGCAGGCAAAACGAATACCTCAATGCCCTTCATGAAACGGCCATGGGCCTCATCCGCCGGCTGGAACCCCGGGATCTGCTGCGGACCCTGATCCACCGGGCGGGCCGGCTGTCCGGGGCCACGGAAGGCTTTTTGTACCTGTATGACCCGGAGGGCGACGCGCTGGAAGTCCGGGCCGGCTTCGGTCTGTTCGAGGACCAGATCGGCTTTCGCATCGCCGTGGGCGAGGGTCTGGCCGGCCGGGTCTGGCGGGATGGCCGGCCCCGGGTGGTGGCCAACTACTCCGACTGGCCGGGGCGGCTGCCCAATCCCATCTTCCACGGGCTCGGGGCCATTGCGGCGATTCCGGTCCGCTCGGGCGACTATGTCACGGGCGGGGTCATCGGCGTGGTCCACACCCGGCCCGACGCGGGTTTTGACGAGGCGGATATCGCCATCCTGGAGCGCTTTGCCGAGCTTGCGTCCATTGTTCTGGACAACGCCGAGCTGTATGCCCGCCTTCAGGCGGAGCTGGCCGAGCGGGAGCGGTCCGAGGCGGAGCGGCGCAAGATGGAGGCCCGGCTGCTCCAGTCCCAGAAGATGGAAGCCATCGGCACGCTGGCCGGCGGCATCGCCCACGATTTCAATAACATTCTCACGCCCATCATCGGCTTTGCCCAGTTGACCCGCCATCAGCTCCCGGAGGCGGACGAGCGGATTTGCCGGAACCTGGACAACATCCTCAGCGCCGCGGAGCGGGCCCGGGAGCTGGTGTGCCAGATCCTGACCTTCAGCCGGAAATCGGATCAAAAACGCGCGCCCCTTCGGGTGCAGACCCTGATCAAGGAGACCGTCCGGCTGTTGAAGGCGTCCCTTCCGGCCAGCATCCGCATCCACCGGCGCATCGACGACGACTGCCCCCCCGCGCTCATAGATCCCACCCAGATCCACCAGGTGCTTATGAATCTATGCACCAACGCCTATCACGCCATGCGGTCCCATGGGGGCACGCTGGAGATCACCCTGTCCGAATGGCGGATGACGCCGGAATACCAGCCCCTCATGCCCGAAATGGCCATGGGCGATTACATCCGGCTGAGCGTCGGCGACACCGGCCAGGGCATGGAAAAGGCGGTGCTGGATCACATCTTCGAGCCGTTTTACACCACAAAGCCCCCCGGCGAGGGAACGGGCCTGGGGCTGTCGGTGGTTTACGGCATCGTGCGCAATCATGGCGGGCACATACAGGTCCAAAGCCGGCCCGGAACGGGAACCATGGTCAATGTTTACCTGCCGGCGGACCAAGCGGCGTCCCAGGCGGAGGACTGTCCCGATCCGACCCGCCCGAAGCCTCCGCCGCCGCCGGTGTCGTCGCCGCCCCGGGGGGAGGGCCAGCGGGTGATGGTCGTTGATGACGAGCCGCCGGTGGCAGCCGTTGCCGGCGCGATTCTCAAGGCCCTGGGCTATCGTGCCGCGGTCTTCACCGACAGCCGCCTGGCCCTGGAGGCGTTTCGGAAGGAGCCGGACGATTTCGACGCGGTGATGACGGACATGGCCATGCCCCGCCTCAACGGCCTGGAGTTGACGGCGGAGATTCTCCGGTCCCGGCCGGAGATCCCCGTGATGTTGTGCAGCGGGTTCGCCACCAGCGACCTGCGGCAGCGGGCGCGAGCGGCGGGGGCGGCCGAATTTCTGATCAAGCCGGTGACGGTCTCGGATCTGGCCCTGGCCGTGCGCCGATCCCTGGACAGCGCCGGCATTTCCTGACTGAGGGCGGCTCCGGCATGTCCTGATAGCGGGCGCCGCCGGAAAACGCGCCGCGCCGCAAATAGGGTTTGACTTCAAATTGGTCTCTCATATAATAGAAATCTCATAGGTGGGACGCATCTTTATGCCGCGTTTTCATGCCGCGTTTTCGCATTGGGCGTTTCCGTCACTTGAAATTTTCCCCACCACTAAGGAGGTCTCATGCGAATTGCCATCCTTTCCGCGGTAATCGCCGGGGCGGTTCTGCTGTCCGCCGTTCCTCTGTCTGGAGCCGCCGTTACTCTGTCTGGAACCGACGCCTTTCCGGAACGGCAACCGACCTTTGCCCCCGACCCGGCCGCCGGCCCTTGGCGCCGCGCCCTGGTTACGGCAAAGGCCGATTCGCTGGCCCAAGCCCTGGACGTGCCGGCGAATACCCTGGTTTCGGCCACTATCGGCGAAAGCGATCCGAGGGGCGTGGCCCTTTGCGAGGGCGCCCTTGGCCATCACCTGCCCACCCGGGGCGGCTCTTTTGTCATCCTGTCCACCGGGCTGGCCGCCTCCGCCGACACCCCCAACGCCGAAAGCGGCCTTTCAAATGTGCTCGATGGGCTCGAC
>JAABTE010000198.1 GCA_011390035.1 Desulfobacteraceae bacterium
GCACGTCCGTCTCCAGCCGCTCAAAGCTCTTGAACAGGCGATTGCGCAGATGCGGGGGGATGCCGATGCCCGTGTCCCGGACTGAAAAGCGTAAAACAATGGGGCCGTCGGCATCTCCCTGCACGGGGTCTCGCGTCACGGACAGGTCGATGCGCCCCCTGTCTGTAAATTTGATGGCGTTGGCCAGAAGGTTCTTGATTACCTGGCCCAGCCGATCCGGATCGCCCCGTGCCACAGGCGGCACGTCGTGCGCCACGGTGATTTCAAAGCCCAGCTTCTTTCGCCGGATCTCCGGGTCGAACATCCGCCGGATCTCCGTCAGGCAGGATCGGGGATCGAAATCGACACATCGCAGCCGCAGCCGCCCCGCCTCGATCTTGGAAAAATCGAGGATGTCGTCCACCAGCGCTATCAGGGACAAGGCCGACTTTCGGATCAGGCCCAGGTTCTCCCGCACCGGCGCTTCCGTAGAGATGTCCGTGGCCATGTCGGTGATGCCCAGAACGGCGTTAAGGGGGGTGCGCAGCTCGTGGCTCATGTTCGCAAGGAACCGGCTCTTGGTCCGGCTGGCAGCTTCCGCCTGCTCTTTGGCCTCACGCAACTCGGCCTCCATGCGCTTGCGCTCGGTTATGTCGGTGAATGTGACCACGAACTGGCCAGCCGCGGGGCTGAAAGCGGTGACGGCGAAATGCTTGCCCATGCTTCGGGAAAACCCCTCGAAGGCGGTGGGCTTTCGGGTGAGGGCCACCGGGCCGTATCTTTCGATCCAGTCCGGCTCGGTTTCCGGCATCAGCTCCAATACGGTTTTGCCGATGACCTGATCGGCCACGTAGCCGGTAAGCCGTTCAAAGGCCGGGTTGACGTCCAGGAAGCGGTAGTCCACCGGCTTGCCGTCGGCGTCGCAGATGATCTCGTGCAGGGCCACGCCGGTGATCATCTCGTTGAAAAGATGATGAAAGCGCGATTCCACGTCCCGAAGGGAGCGGCGATGATCCCGGATCTTGCGGTCGAAGGATTCCCGGATGCGGCGGCCCTCGGACAAATCCTCGAACATAACGATGAAGCCGTCCGCCGCCCCCTCGCCCACGGGCCGGGCGGTGAAGCGTACGTGGCGCCGGGGCCGGCCCGCCGGCTTGAGCGCCATCGGGCGCGGGGCCCGGCTCCGGCCGGCCTTCAGATCCAGGGCCAGCCGGTTCAGCGCCGGCCGATGCTCGGCCATGACGAACCGGGACAGGGGCTGGTCCGCCAGGTCCGCGTCCTCGCCGCCCATCCAGCGGGCCGCGGCGGGATTGACCCAGCGGATCAAAAAATCCGGATTCAGCCGCACGATGCCAATGGGCGCCGCATCGGCAAGTTGACGGCACACCACCGATTCGCAGTCGGTCATGATCCGGTTTTTTTTATCATCGCTCATTCATTGCTCTCGCATCCGGTCTCTCAATGGACCACCGATTCCTCAATGGACCATCATACAACCATTGGGCCGGAAAATCAAATCGGGACCGGCCCTTTCCGGTTTATCTCAGCAGCGCGTAGAGCAGCAGCCGGATCTGGACCCCCGCGTGAAAGCCGGCCGCCGCCAGAAAGCCGGCCCGCAGATAGACGGCGGAAAAGAGACACTGAAGGGCAAAGGAGGGCGCCAGGGTGGCGGCGGCGCGCCAGACGCCCACCTCGCCGATGAGCTGAAACTTGGCCAGCAGCAGATAATTTCCGGCCGCTGCGAACATGCAGACACCGGCCACCGCCGGCCACGGATAGCCGGCCCATCCCCACCGCCTGAGAAAATAGATTCCGATGGTCAAAAGCCCGAGGCGGAAGATTACCTCCTGGGCCAGGGCCGCCCCGGCCATCTGAGCCAGAGCCGCGGCCGCGCCTGGGGGAAAGAGCGCCGGAACCCGGGCCATCAGGATCCGATCCCCGCCCAGATAGGCCAGGGGCGCGATGGCCAGCCCCGCCAGAAGGCCGGCCAGCAGCCACCCCCGCAGGTCCGCCCATCGGCCGAAGGGGGGCAGGCCCAGCCGCTCCCGGTACAAAAAGGCCACAAGGGCGCTGAGGAAGGCGGCCACCAGCGTCACGAACCCCTGCCCCACCGCCAGGTGATAGGCCTGAAGCCCCGTGGGCGGCCGGGGAAAGATATGCCCGCCGAGGTGGAGAAACTGATATCTGAACATGGGCAGCGCCGCCAGCATAGTGACGGCGGCCAGCAGCATCGCGTTGGCGATCCGCTCCTTCATTTGCGCCCACTCGATCCGATGTCTCATGCAGCCGCGCTTTGCCTCCCCAGGGCGTTGGGTCATTGAAAAATATCCCGCAAGGAACCTTGATTCTCCCCGCGAACTCAGCTTATAATTGAAAAGCGGCGGAACACAAACATTTTTTTCCGCGAACACTTGTCACCCGATTTTTTCCCCGCCGCCACCGAAAGGAGTCAGCCGATGGACGCATTCGACGATTTCAATCAAAAGCTGGCCCACGAGGTGATCTCGGAAATGGCCGGCGCGTTTTTCGAAACCCGGCGGGAGCTGGAGGCGATGGTCGAGATCTTCAACGATTTCGCCGAGCGATGCCGCAAAAAGGCGGCGGATGTCCGGCGCCGGGCCGGTTTTTTCGCTTATGTCCTCACGGGCCGGGACAGGATGGCCGAACTGCTCCGCCGCGCCGGCGTGGATGATCCGGACCCGCTGCTGGCCTCGGCCGACATCGACGGCCCCCATTTCCGGGGCCTGCCGTCGGCCTTCACCCGAAAGGGACGCTACGCCGCCCTGGTTGAGGATGCGTACGCCGCCCTGCGAAGGGAGCGCAACATCTATATGGACGGCCATCCGGACGATCACATGAATAGCGGGGAGATTTCCGAGACCACCCCCTATTACCGCCTGCTGGCCAACATGAGCCGGCTGATCAACGAGCGCGTCCGCAAGGTCAACGAGGACATGTCCCCCGGCACCATCATGCAGTTCGTGCGTGGGTTCGACCCGGCCGCCATGGATCAGGCGAAGGTGGCCGGCGGCCACATCGGCGGCTACGCGGACGACATGGACCGGAAGCTGGCCTACCGGCCCGTCAATTTCGAAAAGCTAAACCTGCCCCGCTTTCCGGAGATGCCTCCCCGCGCCGCCGCTGAAAAGATGATCCGGGAGGTGGCCGGGGAGATCTTCGAAAAGCGCCGGGAGGCGGCCCTGGCGGTGCTGGAAGCCCTCAAATGAGGCTTGACAAGACGGTAATGATCCCATAGACTGCGGGCGGTTTCAGGGTGCCGATTCGTCGGCGCGAAAGGGAATCCCGTTCAAATCGGGAGCGGTCCCGCCGCTGTAACCGGGGACGAAAGCCGCCGAAGCCACTGTTCAACGCACGCCAATATCGGGAAGGGTCTCCATCGAGAACAATCGAAGGCGCCGCCTGGATGGCAAGCGGGGGAATGGGAAGGCGCGGCCGGTAGGATGATCCGGAAGCCAGAAGACCTGCCCTGAAATAACAGGCGTGGAAATTTCGCGGATTCAGGGTTTCCGGCGCCGGCCACGGGGTCAAGAAAGCGGGTGCAGCCCTTCAGGCAACAGTTGCTTGAAGGGCTTTTTTTATTTGGAGGAAACTTAAAAAATCGTGAAGCGGAATCGCCCCTTTATCCTGACCATGGCGGCCTTGGCCGGGATGTTGATCGCCGGGGTTCTGATCTCCGCCGCCATGGGCTACATCCGGATTCCGGTGGCCGACGTGTTCCGGATCATCCTGGGCCGGATCACCGGCGCGGCGCCGGACGTAGAGCCCCTGCGCGGCGTGGTGGTAATGGAGGTGCGCCTGCCCCGGGTACTCGCCGCGGCGGTGGTGGGGGCGGGGCTGTCCGTTTCCGGAGCGGTGTTTCAGGGGCTGCTGAGAAACCCCCTGGCCGACCCTTACACCCTGGGCGTTTCCGCCGGAGCGGCCTTCGGGGCCTCGGTGGCGCTGCTGTTTCCCATGGGCATCGCGCCGTCCATTGCCGTGCCGCTGCTGGCGTTTGCCGGCGGGGCGGGCACCCTTGTGGTGGTGATCTACCTGTCGGCCTCGGCCGGGGGGATCTCGTCAAACAACCTGATCCTGTCCGGCATCATCGTGGCGGCCATCCTGTCCGCGGGCATCAGCCTGCTAAAGTACATCGCAGACGAGCAGGTGGCGGTGATCATCTTCTGGCTCATGGGCAGCTTCGCCTCCCGCACCTGGGGCGACGTGATGCTGGCCGGCGGGGCAGTGGGGGCCGGGTTCGCGGTCTTTCTGTTCTTTGCCCGAGACCTGAACCTGATGAGCCTGGGCACCCGCATGGCCGCCTCTTTAGGGGTGGAAACCGGGCGGGTGACGCTGATCCTGCTGATCACCGCATCCCTGGTGACGGCGGTGTGCGTGTCGGTGTCGGGCATCATCGGTTTCGTTGGCCTTCTGGTGCCCCACATGATCCGGGGCCTGACCGGCCCGGACAACCGGAGGCTGCTGCCTGCGACACTGCTGGCCGGCGGCCTGCTGCTGCTTTCGGCCGATACCCTCACCCGCGCCGTGCTGCCGGTGGAGGTTCCCATCGGCGTACTCACCGCATTGATCGGCGGGCCCTTTTTCTGCTATATCTTCCGCCGGCGGCAGATGGGGCGGAGCGGATTCTGATGGGCGGCCGGGCAGGCATTTTCGGTAGAGACGGTATCGGAAAGTCGGTGAGACAAGGGCTGTGGGGCGAAGCGCTGTGGGGCGAAGCGGCAGGTTGGGCCAAGCCCAGCCTGATTGGCGGCCGGGCATGAGCTTTCGGCTGTCGGACGTGTCGTTTTCATACGACGACCGACCTGTGATCCGGAACCTGAGCCTTGAGCTGGCCCCGGGGCGGTTTATCGGCATCCTCGGGCCAAACGGGTCGGGCAAAACAACCCTGCTGGACCTGCTCTCCGGGCATCGGCGGCCGGCCTCGGGCCTGATTGAATACGACGGCCGGCCCCTTGCCGGTTACGGGCGCAAGGAACTGGCCCGACGCATCGCGCTGGTGCCCCAGCATTACCACATCAACTTCCCCTTTTCGGCCCTCGAGGTGGTGATGATGGGGCGGTATCCGCGCATCCCACGGTTCCAGGCGCCGTCTGAGGCGGACATGGCCGCGGTTCGGAGGGCCATGACGCTGGC
>JAABTE010000199.1 GCA_011390035.1 Desulfobacteraceae bacterium
GAGGCGCTCTTCGAAGAGGTGAAGTTCGATGAAAAGGGCCGGGTGATCAACGCGGATCTGGCCGAATACAAGATGCCCACGGCCCTGGACATGCCCGAGGTGGCCCCCATCGTGGTGGAAAGCGACGAGCCCAACGGCCCCTTCGGCGCAAAGGAGGTGGGCGAAGGCGCCATCATGCCCACCATCCCGGCCATTTTAAACGCGGTTTACGACGCCATCGGCGTCCGTTTCGAGGAATTGCCCCTGACCTGCGAGCGCGTTTACATGAAGCTGAAGCAAAAGGAGGAATAGACTGGACCGCCCGTACAGCAAGGACCGCCAGGCAAGCAAGGATTGCCAGAACAGCAAGGACCGCCAGGCAAGCAAGGATTCCGAGGACAGCAAGGATTGCCAGGGCGGCAAGAATCGTTACGCCCGCCAGATCCCGATACCGGAAATAGGCGAGCTGGGCCAGGCCCGGCTCGCCGCCGCTCACGCGGTGGTGGTCGGCCTGGGCGGGCTCGGCTCTATCTCGGCCTGTTACATGGCGGCCGCCGGCGTGGGCCGCCTGACCCTTGTGGACCGGGACCGGGTGACTCTGGAGAACCTGAACCGTCAGATCCTGTACGCCACGGCCGACATCGGCGCCTGGAAGGCCGACGCGGCCGTGGCCCGCCTATCGGCGCTCAACCCGGAGTGCCGGCTCACGGGCGTTCGCGCCGAAATCGACGGCGCCAACGCCGCGGAAATCGCCGGAGGCGCCGACCTGATCCTGGACGGCGCCGACACCATCGAAACCCGATTCCACCTGAACCGGGCCGCCTTTGAAAAGGGCATCCCCTTCATCCACGGCGGCATTCACGGCTTCGACGGCATGGCATCCAGCTTCGTACCAGGGGAGACATGCTGCTTTTCCTGCGTCTTTTCAGAGAAAAAAAGCAGCGGAAACCCAGCCCCCGCGCCCCGGCGCACAGGGCCGCTGCCCGTCCTCGGCCCCACCGCCGGCATGGTGGCCGCCATCCAGTCCATGGAGGCCATAAAATACATCATCGGCGCCGGAGACATGCTGAAAAACCGCCTGCTGCGCATCCGGGGCCTGTCCATGAGCGTCCACTTCGTCCATCTGGCACCGGACCCGGCTTGCCCGGTTTGCGGCGGCAAAGCCAGCGCCGCCCATGGGAATGACTAAAGGGAGATTGACCCCATGACACCAACAATGATCCGAATCGTCGTAAACGGCTTCGAGGAAGCGGTCCCCGAGTCCACAACCATCGAAGACCTGATCCGACGCTTCGAGGAGGGAGACGTGGATCTGATAGTGGAACATAATGGGCGGTTTGTCTATCCGAGGCAATATGCCACCATCCATGTGGCGGCGGGGGACCGGGTGGAGTTTATCAATCCGAATTTCGGCGGATAACAGCTCAATTTTCTAACAAATCCCCTCCTACGCAAACTCGAATACAGGCGCCTGAACGAACCGGACGGGCTCACGCCCCTCCCAGACAATCTTATGCAACCGCTCAACAGTGCGTGGTGAAAAAATTTGCTCGCCCGTTTCAAGATTGACCCGAGCCGGAACATGCTCAATGATGAATAGTTTTCCGTCCTTCACCAGTGTGTAAGTTACTTCTTTATTTTCAAAATATTCTTCCATACAACCCCCCTCGCTTCCGCTTGCGCGATCTGTGGTTGACCCATCTGTGGGTATCCGGCTCATATGCCGTGATAATCATAATCAGATCACGAGATGGATAGCTGCACTGAACATGCAAAGGTCTTCCCGAAGATGTGAAACCCATTATCAGACAGCTCGGACCGTATTTATCTTCAGGATAATTCTCGATAATATCGCCACTGGCTATTGCCTGTCTGATCTCGCCCACAGTTATGCCCCTCAACAACGTCTGATCCGTGGCATGACGGGAAAACTCAAATGCATCAATCGCAACTTTCTGTTTTATCTCTTCAATCATTTTCTCTTCTTGTCAAATTATCAACCGGCGCCGCGAGCATCATGAACCCATGATAACAATAGAAGCATTCACTCACAAGATAAAGATTGCGCCCGGCGCAAAACCGGGCGCAATCTTTCCTGCGAAAACCAACGCATCGAAAATTTTCTTCCGCCGGGACTAAAAGTCCTTATACCGCATCACCCATTTGGGACAATTATAATAATCGAGTTGCTGCCGGGTGGTGGGAAAGCGGCCGCAGAGGTAATAGCGCCAGTAGAAGGAATTGTAGCTGAGGCACATGTCCCTGTCATCCAGAAGTGGGCATCCGATCTTTTCGCAGCATCGGGAACAGTTGTGGCAGGTGTTCTCCTCGTGTACCCAGTTGCCCGCAAGGCGGGTTATGTTGCGGTCCGGGCTTTTCATGGGCTGTTCGGTCAACCCCACGGAGAACATGAAGCGATAGCGGAAATCCCGCAGCATCATGGCAAAAACCTTGTATCCCTGGAGCAGCATCCAGGGGTAATAATGGCCGAATCGCCAGAATCGCCAGGTGTTGAAAAAAAGCCGGGATATTACCGGCAGCGTCATGAACCCGAAAAGGCCGAGAGTGGCCAGACACAGCCCCATATAGACTGTAAACAGGATGCGAGCGGCGGCCCATCGGGCTTCGTGCCGCAGGAAACCGGCAAATTGGTCCCGCGCCAACTGGCGCCACTGGTTGAGGGTGATGGCAATGGCGCGGGGACGATGGCGTCCGTCGCGCCGGCTTGAATGTTCCTTGTACGCATGTGGTTGATGCGTGTGTCGCTCTTTCATAATGAAACGAACCTGTCCTTCCTTTTCCTTCCGATGTTTGCTTCAATCTGTTTTCATCTGTTCCACCTCATTGAATGGATTAACGATGCGTCGATCCCTCGCGATCCCGCCATCGCCGGTCAAAGCTCCGCCCGGCGGGCCGCGCCCACATGGCCGACATTGAAGGCGGGCCGGCCGCGGCAGGCCTGGTCGGCGGGGCATTCGGGCCGGATGCCCAATGGGTAAAGGACTTTTGCCATGGCTTCAGACGGTTACGGAAACAAGCCGTGTACCAGGCGCGGGATGAAGAGCCCGGGGCATTTTGGATCCGGCATCATAAGACTTTCCGCAACAGTTCCAGGGCAATCCCGCCGAAATCCTCCGCCCCCTCCGCGAACCGTCGCGCCCGGGCCCGCCGATCCCCCTCTTCCCGCACGATGGCCACCAGCCGATCCAGCCGATCCATATCCGCCGGCGCCGGGCACAACCGGCGGATTTCGTCCGGGGTCAGCCGGGTTTTTTCGGCTATTTTCATGGAAAGGTAAAGGTCTGTGCGCCCCGCCGCCGCCTCCATGCTTTCATCCAGGACATCGTCGAGTTCGTCCATGTTCACTGGCATGTTGCTATCTCCATGGGATTCATTGAAAGATGCCGCCGATCCGCTCCAGCCCCTCCAGGAACGCCCGGGTGGCTTCCATATGGTCCCGGCGGCCGCCTCCGGCCGGCGAGCCTTCCAGGGCGTCCACGGCGGATTGAACGCCCTTCAGCGCCCTGATCAGCGGGCTTCCCGCCATTTCGGGGCCGCCCTGGAAGCGGCTTGCCGCCGCCTGGGCGCCCGTGGCGCCGGTTAAAAAGGCGGCGATGGCGCCATTGAGCCGCCTTGCCTGTTCATATTCGTTTCTCAGCCGCATTTCAAGGTCTTTTTCCAGCTCCTCCAGGGGCGTCATCATTTCGGCACGCTTTCGGCTTATCCGCTGCTGCATCCTGGCGCCGGCCCGTATCAGGAATTGGATGTTCTGCTCCGGATCATTTTCGGTCACAACGGTGTTCCACAGGCCGGCCATTTTGGGATCGGAAAACGCTTCACTGGCGAAAACCGGCACCCATTCCCGGTCGATGAAATCGGAAACCGCCTGGCGCTTTAAGTGAAAAAACTGGCCCAGCAGGTCACGGTGAGCGGTTTCAAGGGCGTCCAGGCGCTGGCCGAGGGCGGCGGAAAGCTCGGGCACCTCGGGAGGAACGACGGCGCAGGCGCTCGTCAGAACGCCGGCGCACATCAGGAGAATTAGAATTCCAGGCATTTTCATCGAGACTCTCCGAAGGAGAAAAAGCCCCCGCCGCCGCGCCGAAAGGGTCGGGGGCACCTTCACTTATCTCCGGCCGCTGACACGAAGCAGATATTGCTTCCGCCGTCATAGGACTCCCGGCCCAGCCCCGTTGTGACCCGCACCACGCCCTCTGCGGGATCGGCGTCCGCGGGGCTGTTGTCGGTCACGGTGAGGGTTGCCTGTTTCCGGTCCGCATCGAAGCCGACCTGGTCGCTGATGTCCAGCCAGCCGCCATCGGCTGTGACCGCGTACCAGTAATAACCGGCCGGGGCGGCCTCCGGCAGGAAAAGCGTGACCGTGGCAGGATCTCCCTGGGGCGTGCGGGCCGTCAGCCCCACCAGGCCATAGATCATGTCCTCGGGGGGGGTTCCGGTAACGGACAGGGTTTCGGGAGACAGGGGATCGATGCGCACCACCTCGGTTGCCGGGGCCGTTTTCAGGCCCATGGGCCGGCCTGTGGCGGAAAGGAAGGCAAGCACATCGTCATCGAAAACCCTCAGATTGCTCTCCGTCACCGTCACGCTCACGGTGTCCGTTGCGCTGTTGCCGTCGTCGTCCGTCACCGTTACTCTGAATTCAAGGGTCAGGGACTCGCCGGCGACAGCGGGGGCCACGAAGGTCGGGGAGGCCGAGGCGGGATCGGAAAGCGTCACAGCGGGCGCTTGTGTCATCGACTCCCATCGATAAGCCAGGGCTGTGTCATCGGGGTGCGATGAGGCCGAGGCGCTCAACGTCACCGTTTCCGCCTCCATCACGGTCTGGTCCTCCCCGGCATTGGCCGTGGGCGGCCTGGAGACGACCGGATCGACGCAGTCCCACACGCCGTCGCCATCCGAATCCACCTCCGTCTCGCCGCAGCCGCAGTCGCCCGGCTCGGTCTTGTTGGCGTCATTTGGGCATTTGTCGTTGCAGTCGGCCGTTCCATCGCCGTCGGTATCGGTGTCGGCCGTTTCGCAGCCGCAGGCGCCCGGTTCTGTCTTATCGGCGTTGTTGGGACAGTTGTCGTTGCAGTCAGCCACGCCATCGCCATCG
>JAABTE010000200.1 GCA_011390035.1 Desulfobacteraceae bacterium
CTCAGCCGCAGCATGTCGCCCCGGCCGGTCAGGTTGGTGACGGAGGCAAAGACGCCGAAGCGATGCTCGGAAACGGCCTCCGTGCCGTAATTGTTGTAGTCGAAGCCGATGTGGAAGGGCCGGTCCTCGCTCGCGTCGATGACCAGGTCGGTGGTGCCCGGCGCCTCGCCCGGCTTGAAGGTGGCCCGAACCGAAAGGCCCGGGATGTCCATGAGCAGCAGCAGGCCCCGCTCCACGTCCTTGAGGTTGACGGCGCCCCGGTTCTGGATGAGCTTTAAGGTGTTGTCGATCAACTGATCGCTGTAGCGCTGGTTGCCCTGGACAATGACCCTGCCGAGACGGCCTTCCCGGATTTTGATTGTGACGGTTTCCTGAATGGTCTGGGGGGGCAGGTAGGCTCTGCTGAGGATGTAGCCCTGCTGCTTATAGTATCGGGTGATGCGGTCGGTGATATCGGAAAGCTGATCCACCGAGACGCGGCGGCCGATGTATTCGGCCGTCAGACTTTGAAGGGCGTCTTCGGAAATGACGGCGTTGCCCTCGAAATTGATCCCCTTTAGGAGAAACTGGACGCCGGCGGCACCTTTCAGCCGCCCCTCGTCCTGGGTCTCGATATAGACCTCCGGGATCTCTGCGGGCTCCGGAAAGGCTTCCGGCTCAAGGGATCTTTCGATCGCCCCCGGTCGGAGTTGGGCTGGAACCTGCTGGGACCAGGATGCCGAAACCACCAGGAGAAACAGCACCTGACAGACCAAGACCGAAGCAAACGCACGTGTTCTCACCACACCCTCCTTATCGATAAGGATCCTATTGAATTTTCATGCCTCTGAATATCGTTTCTGAACTCCTTTTATCCTTTAAGCTTCCCTCATATATGAAAGCTGATGCATTCCTCCACATATCTGGATTAACACAGAGATTTCTCTCCATCAAGAACTATTTTTAAGATCGCTCGCTTTTGCCTGTTTTTATTAGCTTTTTTAAAAACAATAGCGCCACGGCAACCATTCAATTGACGCGAGGGCGGAAACCATGGTACCTGTTAACAGCAATGGCCCGCTATAAAAGAGAAGGTGGCCGCCGGTGGATCATGGCCGCCGGACCCGGCAAGAACCCAACCGAGCAGAGGAGAAAACAACCCCATGACCGAAAAAGGCATCTACCAGAACCCGATCTTTCTCAACGCCGTTACCCACAAATCGACCCGCATCGCGCCGGTGGCCCGGTATGATTTTGCAACAAATCTCAATTCTGTGGTGATCGTGGGCCAGGAATTTCTGGAATCGGCCAAGCATTACCCGGTGGTCTTCACCAAGACGCAGAACCAGGAGATCATCCCGGTGAGCATCCTTGGCCTTCGCAACAACGAGAACCTGTTCGTGGACGCCGATGGCAAATGGGAAAAAGACCGGTATGTTCCGGCTTTTTTCCGGCGCTATCCGTTTATTCTGGTGGCCAACGCCCGGCAGGACGGCTCCTACAGCGTCTGCGTGGACGCCGACTATCCCGGCTTCGACGCCGACGAGGGCATGCCGCTGTTCGACGAGAACGGCGAGACCACGGAACAGTTCAAGAAGGTGATCGAGTTCCTGCGCGGCTACAACGCCCAGTACGAAACCACCCGGGACATGATCCGGATGCTCACCGAGTTCGACCTGTTCAAGGACTTTTCCGCCAACATCACCCTGCCGGCCGGCGAGAAGATCGGCTTTGCCCGGCTGATGATGGTGGACGAGATGGCCATGTTCAACCTGGAGGACGAAAAGATCCTGGACCTGTTCCGCAAAGGATACCTGGCCTGGATTTACGCGCACCTGTATTCGCTTTCAAACTTCAGGACCCTGATGAGCAAGGAAGGCCGGGGGAAGGGGGCGGGGGAAGACGCATAGTCCATGACGGCCAAGCCAGGACAGCTTACCGGCGGCATGCGCCAGCTCAACGTATCCTTTGATCCGATGCAGGACCGGCTGCTGCTGAAGATGACGGCCGGCGCCGAGCCGCCGGTGGAATTTCGCCTGTGGCTCACCCGGCGGCTCACGCGCCTTCTGTGGCGGGCGCTGGAGCATTATCTGCGAAACACCGTGGGGCGGGATCCGCGCATTTCGGCCGACAACCGGGACGCCATCATCCACTTTCAGCAGCAGGACGCGCTGGCCCGGTCCGACTTCAAGACGCCCTACATGCCGCCCGCGGACGCGGCCCCGGTGTTTGGCGCCGAGCCGCTGCTGGTTTCCAGAATTCAGATTCAACAGACGCCGGAGGGCGCGGACGCGCTGGCGCTTCATGATGAGGGGGGGCGGGGGGCGCGGCTGTCTTTGAGCGCCCAACTGGCCCATTCTCTGGAAAAGCTGGTCGCCGAGGGAGCGGCCCGGGCGGAGTGGGATCTTGGCCTGATGCCGGCAAGGGGGGGCCTTGCGGGCGCGGCCGAGGCGGACAAAACCGGGATGGTGAATTGAATGGAAATCCGTTGCCCCATTTGCGCCGCGACCCTGACCCTGTCGCCCGAAACCGCGGCTTCGGGCGAGGCTTCGGCCGTCTGCCCGGAATGCGGGCGGACCCTGGAAATCGAATCCGCCGATCCCGGCCTGGTGTTCGTGGCCGCCGCCCGCTGCGATCCGGCGGCGCCGGCCCAGTGCGCCCCTGCCCCGGATCCCTATCTGGAAGACCTGATGGGCTGGCGCCTGGGGGCGATGTTGGCGGTGGCGGCGGGGGTTCTGCTGGGGCTGGTGCTGGGGCTGGCCATGGCGCGGGATTTTTCGAAGCATGGGTTGGATTTTATCCATCGGCCCGGCAACCTTATCATATTTTCGGCCCTGGTCTTTGCCTGCCTGGCGGCGGTGGGCGGCGGCGGCGCGCTGCTGATCGTCACCGGCAGGGAAAAGGCCCGGCGCATAAAGGAACTTGAGGGGCGTGGCGCTGTTTAAGAGCAAAAAAAAGCCGAAGTTCGACTGGACGGAGAAAAACCGGGCCCTGGTGGCGCTGATCAACGCCGGGCGGATCGAGGAAGCCATGGAGCCGGCCCAGGAGCTGGTGGAGCATGTGGACCGGCATTTTAAGAGGGACTCGCCGGAAAAGGCCACCACCTATAACAACATGGGCATGGTCTTCATGCTCTCCGGAGACACGGTCCTGGCCGATGACTGCTTCCGGGACGCGCTGGAAATGCGCAAGCGGCTATACGGCCGGGAGCATCGGGAGGTGGCGGTGATTCTGCTGAACCTGGCGCACCTGTATAAAATCATGGCCCGCCGGATTCTGGATGAAAACCGGGTGGAAGTGTCCGACTGAAGCGCCGTTGAAGCGCCATTGAAGCGTCATTGAAATGCCGCACAAGAGCCTCTGAATGGTCCCGATCATGCCGCATCGACTCTGCCTGGCCCCCCTGCGGGGGCTGACCGATATCACATTCCGAAACACCTTCAGCCGGTTTTTCTCGGGATTCGATCTGGCTGTGGCGCCCTTCATCCCGGCCGTCTCCGCGGCCCGCGTCCGGCCCAATTATCTCAAGGATGTGTTGCCGGAGGCCCAGGAGGGAATGCCGGTCATCCCCCAACTTCTCGCCTCCGATCCGGCCGCCTTCATCCGCACGGCCCGCCCCCTGCTGGACATGGGCTACGACACGATAAACTGGAACCTCGGCTGCCCCTGGCCCATGGTGGCCAAAAAGGGGCGTGGCTCCGGGATGCTGCCGTTTCCGGACCGCGTCCGGGCCTTTCTGGACGCGGTGGTTCCCGCCATGGGAGACGGGCTTTCCATCAAAACCCGCGTAGGCCGCCATGGCCCGGAGGAGATCGAGCGGCTGATTCCCATCTTCAACGATTATCCGCTACGGGAGCTGATCATTCATCCGCGAACGGGCGTTCAGATGTACCAGGGACGGCCGGACCTGGATGCCTTCGCCGCATGCCTGCCCCGGTGCCGGGCGCCGGTGGTCTATAATGGCGACATCAACACCGTTTCGGACTTTCGGGCGCTTTCGGCTCGGTTTTCCTCCGAATCGGCGGACGGCTGCGGGGATTTTGCAGGGGCCGAAGGCCGGCTCCGGGGCTGGATGATCGGCCGGGGCGCCCTGGCTGACCCCTTTCTGGCCGGCGACATCAAGGGCCTTGCCTCCGCGGCCGGCCCGGCGGACCGCGCCGAACGGTTCCGCCGGTTCCACGACGCCCTTTACGCCGCATTCGCCCGCCTGCTCTCCGGCCCCGTCCATCCGGTTGAACGGATGAAGGGATTCTGGTATTATTTTTCCATGTCCTTTCCGGCCGGCGAAAAATCCCTCAAGGGAATCCAGAAAGCCAGGGGGCCGGAAAAATACCGGGCGGCGGTGGACGCCTTTTTCGCCGCCCATTCATACGGCGGATGCCAGGAGGCGCGATGGGTCGAAAAAATGCCATGATGTTATACGTCGATAACCTGCCGGATACCGGCGTTGTCCTCTTTTCCGAGGATGATCCGGAAGCCTATCCGGTACTCGAGGAGATGCGGGAGGCCGGCGAGTGCCGATTCCTCGCGCCCATCCGGGCGGAGCTGCGGGCCAGGCCGGTGCGGGACATGATCGAGGTAAAGGGCGTGGTGGAGACGACAATCGGCCTCGACTGCCGCCGCTGCCTTGCGGAATACGCCCTGCCGGCGCAGCGGGAGTTTACCTTATATTATGTATCGGATCTGCCGGAGATCGAAACCGACGGCTCCGAGGAGGGAACGGAGCTGACCGCGGAGGAACTCGGCCTGATGACCTACGAGGGCGACCGGATCGATCTGAGCGAGGCGGTGTCGGAACAGATGGTGATGGCGATTCCGGGATGGCCCCTGTGCGCCGATGAGTGCAAGGGGCTGTGCGCCCATTGCGGGGCGGACCTGAACGTCGCCGCCTGCGGGTGCGAGGATAAACCGCTTGATGACCGGTTCGCTGTTCTAAAGAAGCTGAAGCTGCCAAAGTAACGGCCCGGTATAGCGGCCAGTATAGCAACCCGGTGCAGCAACCGGAGTAGCAACCGGAGCGGCTGGCCGTTCGAGCCCCCTTCAGGGGGCTTTCAGCCTTGCCGGGGGATTCATTCCCCGGCCATCCGGCTGGGCG
>JAABTE010000201.1 GCA_011390035.1 Desulfobacteraceae bacterium
ACTCGGCGCCTTAACCCGTTTGAGGAGATATGCCCGTGAGCGAGCCCGAAAACGATTCCGCCAAAACCTCCCGGAAGGACAGGGAGGAATGCTGTAAACTGTTTCGAGCCAGGGCCGAGGCCGTTTCCGCCGTGGTGCTGGATGTCGCCACGCCGGAGGAGGCTTTTGCCCGCGCCGTTGAGATCTGCGAGCGCAAGGAGGCCTGCCGGCTTCTGCTGTCCGGCTGCCAGTTGCCCCTTTCGGACAAGGCGACCGACTTGTGCGAGACGAAGCCCGGCACAAAGATAATGGCGGCTCCGGGCCTGCGGGCCGCCGCGCCGGCCGGGGCCGCCGGCGGCCCCGGCTATGAGAAGGAGGCCGGCTCCAGGAATCATCCCGGTTCCGAGGGAGATTCCGGTTCCGAACGTGATTCCAGCTCCGAGGGAGATTCCGGCTCCGAACGTGATTCCAGCTCCGAGGGAGATTCCGGCTCCAGGAATGGCCCGAGGGCAACCAGTGGCGACGGGCAGTGGTTCCGCCAGTTGGGGAAACTGTGCGCGGAAAAAGGCATCGTCCTTCTCGACGGCGGCCTGCGACATCACCTCGGGGGCATCGACATCGGCTTTGCCGTGGCCGATTACGGCATCGCCGAGACCGGCACCCTGGTGTTCTTCTCCCGTTCCGAGGATCTGCGCCTGGCCACCATGATCAGCGAGATCCATGTGGCGCTGATGCCCAAATCCCGCATCCGGCAATCGGCCTTCGACATCGCCCCGGAGCTGACCGAACAGATGCGAAACGCGCCGGACTACACCGCCTTTGTCACCGGCGCCAGCCGCACCGCGGACATTGAGCGGGTGCTGACCCTTGGTGTGCATGGGCCGCTGGAACTTTACATCCTGCTATGGGAGGACAACTGATGCAGACCGCCAAAAACATGAAGGCCTACAAGCGGGACATCGAGGCGGCCCTGTCGGACCGTTTCCTGAGAACCACGCTGGACAACTTCGCCGTGGCCTACCGGACAGGAAGGAAGAACGCCTTTGCCGGCATGGATGTGGAAGGGCTGATCCGGAAGATCGCCGCGGCCAAGGACGATGCCGTGGGCCGGATGGACGAGCTGTACGAGGCGTTCAAGGAGAAGGCGGAAAGCCACGGCGTTACGGTGCATCTGGCCGAAACGGCCGACGCGGCCAACCGGATCATCGCCGGCATCGCCCGGGAAAACGATGTCAAGCGCATCGTCAAATCCAAGTCGATGACCGCCGAAGAGACCCTGCTGAACCATCACCTGGAGGCCGAGGGGCTGATGGTGACGGAGACCGACCTGGGCGAGTGGATCATCCAGCTCAGACACGAGGGGCCGTCTCACATGGTGATGCCGGCCATACATTTGTCCCGACACCAGGTGGCGGATCTTTTTACAGACGTGACGGGCGAGCGCCAGGACCCGGACATCGGCAGGCTGGTGAAGGTGGCCCGGCGGGAGCTGCGCCAGCGGTTCGTGGAGGCGGACATGGGCATCTCGGGGGCCAATTTCGCCATCGCCGAAACCGGGACCATCGGCATCACCACCAACGAGGGCAACGCCCGGCTGGCGACCACCCTGCCCCGGGTCCATGTGGCCCTCATCGGCCTGGAAAAGCTCACGCCCACCCTGGCCGAGGCGCTCACCATCAACCAGGCCCTGCCCCGCAACGCCACGGGCCAGGCCATCACCTCCTATGTAACCTGGATCACCGGCCCCAACGAATGCGGCGCCGCGCCGGATAACAAAAAGGTCTTTCACATCGTCTTTCTGGACAACGGGCGAAGGTCGCTGGCAAAAGACCCTGTGTTCCGGGAGATTCTGCGGTGCATCCGGTGCGGGGCCTGCGCCAACGTCTGCCCGGCCTACCGCATGGTGGGGGGCCATCGATACGGCCACATTTATATCGGCGCCATCGGTCTTATTCTCACCTACTTCTTCCACGGCCCGGACAAGGCCCAAAACATCGTGCAGAACTGCATCAACTGCGAGGCGTGCAAGGCGGTTTGCGCGGCGGGCATCGATCTTCCCCGGATCATCAAAACGGTGCATGAGCGCATTCAGGATGAAAAGGGCCACCCGCTGTCCGGCGCGCTGCTGGCCAAAACCCTGCGCCATCGGAACCTGTTCCATTCGCTGCTCAAAACCGCCCGGGCCGCCCAGAAGCCGGTGACCGGCGGCACCCAATACCTGCGCCATCTGCCCCAGATCCTGTTCAAAGAACACCAGTACAAGGCCCTGCCCGCCATCGCGGACCGGGCGTTTCGAGACCTGTGGCCGGAAATCCGCAAGCCGGTGGCCAACCCCAGATACCGGGTGGCCCTGTTTGCCGGATGCGTGCAGGATTTCGTCTATCCGGAACAGCTCATCTCGGCCGTCTCCGTGCTGACGGAAAACAAGGTGGCCGTGGATTTTCCCATTGACCAGTCCTGCTGCGGCCTGCCGTTGATGATGATGGGGGAAAAATCAGCGGCCGAGGCGGTGGCGCTTCAGAACATCGCCGCCATCAACGCGGATCGGTATGATTATATCCTGACCCTTTGCGCCTCCTGCGGCGCCCATCTGAAGCACGCCTATGAAAAGCTGTTCAAAGACCAGCCCGACCGGATCGGCGCGGTAAGGGCCTTTTCGGAAAAGGTCCTGCCCTTTTCCGCCTTTGTCAACGATGTGCTCGATATCGACCCGGCCCAGTTCGCCGGCGGGGGCGAAAAGGTAACCTTTCACTCCCCGTGCCACCTTTGCCGGGGCATGGGCATCACGGAATCGCCCCGGGCCCTCATCCAAAAGGCCGGATATGAGCTGGCCACGGCGGAAGAGGAGCAGACCTGCTGCGGATTCGGCGGGACCTATTCGGCAAAGTTTCCAAGGATCTCCGAGGAGATTTTAAAGCGCAAGCTGGACGATTTCGAAAAGACCGGGGCGGAAACCATCCTCACCGAATGCCCCGGCTGCATCATGCAGTTGCGGGGCGGGGCGGAAAAGCGGGGCGGAGGCATGAAGGTCAAGCATATCGCCGAGGCCCTGGCCGAAAGCCGCAAACCGGCATCATGAAACCGGACATTTTCGATAAGATCCGGATCGCCTGCGGGAAGGTGGCGGGCAGAGCGCGGGGCGTGCGGATCGTCCACGAGCGCATCGCCGATTACGCCCGCTCCCTTCCCCTGGAAACGGCCCGAAACCCGGAGCTGGACACGACCCGCCACTTCACCGGCTCGGCTGCCGACACCGTGGCCTTTTTCCTGACGCTGGACACCATCAACTTCGGGTCCGGCTACTTTCCCCGCCTGCGCAAGCTTGCCGGCTGCTCCGGCTATTTCACCATGGCCACCCATCTGACGCGGCGCTTCCACGCCGCCGGCCCCATCCCGGCAGATCAACTGGCCGCCATGACCCCCGCCGACTGCGCCCGCCTGTTCGATCAGGACCCTGAAAACCCGCCGGCGTTCGAGTTGATGAACCTTTTCGCCCGGGCGCTGAACGATCTGGGCCATTGCCTGATGGCGGACTTCGACGGCCATTTCACCCGGATGGTGGCCGCCGCCGGGGGATCGGCCGGCCGGCTGGTTGAAATTCTCGGGCGGATGCCCTTTTTCCGGGATGTGGCCACATACGACGGCATGGCCGTTCCCCTGTATAAACGGGCCCAGTTGACGGCGGCGGATCTTTCCATCGCGCTGTCGGGCAGGGGTCTGGGGCGTTTTGAGGATCTGGACCGGCTGACGATCTTCGCCGACAACCTGGTGCCCCATGTTCTGCGGATGGACGGGGTTTTGCGATACGCGCCGGAGTTGCTGGGCCGCATCCATGCGGGGGAACTGATTCGGGCGGGGTCTTCCGAGGAGATTGAAATTCGGGCATGCGCCCTGCATGCCGCGGAGCTGATCCGGGAAAGCCTGGCGGCGGATGGGCAGGAGGTCACTTCCCAGGGGCTGGATTATGCGCTGTGGAACCGGGGGCAGGGGGCGGATTACAAGGCGGTGGCCCGGCATCGGTGTCGGTCGGTGTTTTACTAGCCTTATCCTCTTCAGTCCCATCCGTTTCAGTCCCATCCGTCCCAAAATATTGAATTCGATTTTGCCTCCAACATCCTTTGCTGTTATACTGGCCGGCAATGGGGATGCAAGGAAGGTTTCTTCATTTCTTAAAATTGAGCAACCCCGGGCAACAGACAAGGAGGAATGACATGAAATTTCCGGATCTGGATCGCATCACCATAGATCCGAACGTCATGGGCGGCAAGCCTTGCATCAGAGGCATGCGCGTTACGGTTGGGGCCATCACCGGTATCTTGGCATCGGGCGCGTCATTTGAGGAAATTCTGGAACTATACCCTTATATGGATGAAGAGGATATCAGGGCGGCGCTTTCCCATGAAAAAATCGAATACGATTACTGCCGCTTAAGGAAAAAACATAAAAATACCGATACGCTTGTCTCGTTGAGGAGGAGACCATGAAAATCGCATTCATCGGCATGGGCACCATGGGGGCCCCAATGGCCCTGAATCTCATCAAGGCCGGATTCGACCTGATCGTTCACAACCGCAACCGCCACCGGGAAGAGCCGGTGGCGGCAGCCGGTGCGACCCGGGCAGACTCGCCGGCCGCCGCGGCGGCGGAGGGGGCGGACATTGTCATAACCTGCGTGAGCGACACGCCGGATGTGGAATCGATCCTGCTCGGAGACGAGGGGGTGATCCATGGGGCGAAACAGGGGACGCTGGTCATCGACATGTCCACCATCAGCCCCTCGGCCACGCGGCAGATGGCAAAAGCGCTGGCCGAGGCGGGGGTTTCCATGCTGGACGCGCCGGTGTCCGGCGGCTCGGAGGGGGCCCAGAAGGGGACGCTCTCGATCATGGTAGGCGGAAATGCGGCGGATGTGGAGCGGGCCATGCCGGCCTTTCAGGCCATGGGAAAGACCATCTCGCACATCGGGCCCATCGGGGCGGGCCAGCTTGCCAAGGCGATAAACCAGATCATCGTGGCCGGCACCTACTGGAGCGTGGCTGAGGGAATGGCGCTGGGAATAAAGGCCGGGCTGAACATGGAAAAGGTGGTTACGGCG
>JAABTE010000202.1 GCA_011390035.1 Desulfobacteraceae bacterium
CTGAGACTGTATAAGGAGGGAGACGACCACAGCCTGGCCAGGTGGATCGTGGTGATCAGCACCAGCGTCACCCTCAATTTTCTGAGGAAAAAGGGCTTTGACGCCTTCATGGGCCATCGGGGCCGGATGCCCCTGGAAGAGGGCATGGAGGCCCAGGCGGACGTGGAGACCCGGGTGCTGCACAAGGTCTCTTTGGACAGCGCCCTTCAGACCATCAGCCAGGTGGACCGCGTCGTACTCCGACTGCACCGGTTCGGCATGGCCGCCAAGGACATCGCCGTGGTGGTGGACAGCACCGAGGCCGGTGTCTATAATCGGATCACCCGCATCAAAAAGGTTCTGGCAGATTATGTCGAGGCGCGCTGAGGCCGAAATCGGATCAGCCGCATCAAAAAGGTTCTGGCAGATTATGTCGAGGTGCGCTGAGGCCGGAATCGGATCAGCCGCATCAAGAAGCTTTTGGCCGATTATGTAGAGGCGCGCTGAGGCCGGCGCGTTCCGGGAGCGGCCGGGGGAAGTTTTTTTTCGGTCTTGTGATAGAAAATGATTTTTTCTGTGTATAGTACATACAGAGGAGGAAAAATCATGAGTGCCAACGAATTCAATATTCCGGTGGACGAGCTGGCGGACAACCCGCTGCTCCAGGTGGTTTCGGAACTGGATCGGATCATCATTAAACTCCATTTCTACGGGCTGACGGTGCTGGACATCGCCATGGTGGTCAACGCGCCGGAAGCGGCGATCTCTGAACGCATCGAACGCATCAAGGCGAAACTGAAGGATTTTCAGAAGTTTCTGGTTTAGCCGGAAAGGAAGAGCTATATGGGAACCAATTGCATGGATCCGGCCGTTCTGGCGGCCTACATGGAGGGCGGCCTGTCCGATGCGGAGCGCGCCGATATGGAGCGACACCTGATCGCCTGCGACATCTGCCTGGAAACCGTGGCGGCCACGAAAATGGTCCTGGCCGAGATGGATCTATCGGCTTACGGCGGCCCGGCGCCCATGGCGGTGGTCTCCGCGGTGATCGATCAGGTCAGGGGCCGGATGGGCCTCCTGTGGCGATGGGTTCTGGATCTGGCTCCGCCGCCCTGGATGACGGGCGGCGTTCCGGTCATGGTTCGCTCCGCCGCCGCCGCGGTGGCCATCGACATGGAGCCGGCCATCTGGATAACAAAGGACATGGAGGGGGTCCGTGCGGAGATCTATATCCGGCGGGTCCGTGAGGACAGGGTCTCCCTGGCGGTGCGCGTCGCCAATGGCGCCAGAAGCCGAAACAACGTCTGCCTCACCCTGGCAAGGGAGGGCGGCGGAATGCAGGCCCGATACGTCACTGCTGAATACGAGATTTTTGATCGGCTTCGGATGGGCATCTACCATCTGATCGTTGAGCAGGACGCCAGGGAAAAGGGAAGTTATGTCTTTCAAATAGATGACGATGGATTCCATGAAAGATAAAGCCATTTTTCTGGAGGTGGCCCGGGAGAAGGACGCCCTGAAGATCGGGGCGTACAAGCCGGGCGACGTGATCTGGCGCTATGAGGATCTGCCCGTGCCCCTGGCGCAGATCCATCGGCGCTGCGAGGAGCTGATGGAGGCCCTGAACCGCGCCAGCCGCAACGGCGTGGCCGGCCCCAGGGCGGTGGAGCGGCTAAAGTCCGCCGGCCGGATGCTCGGCGACGCCCTGCTCACGCCCGCCATCAAGGAGCGCCTGATCCGGACCGAGGCGGAATTTCTGATTCTGCGCATCGATGATCATCTGGTCCATATCCCATGGGAGCTGATCTGTCTGGACACGGACTTTCTCTCCCACCGGTTCAGCATGGGGCGGCTGGTGAAAACCCGCCAGGAGATCGCCCGAACCGGCGCCCGGAGCATGGCCCGGCCGCTGAAGATGTGGATCATGGCCGACCCCCAGGGCGATCTTCAGGTGGCCGGGGCAGAGGGCCTGCGCGTCTTTCAGGAGATGGCCCGGGTCAACGGCGGCAACGCCATCATAGAGCCTGCCCTGGACAGCGATATCGCGCCGGAGGACATCCGGGAGCGGTTCAAGGACTACGACTTCGTCCATTTCGCCGGCCATGTGGACTATGACGGCGCCAACCCGGTGCAGACCGGCTGGCGCCTGAGCCAGGGCCATTTCACCGTCACCGACATCGACCGGATGGCCGGCGGCGCGGCCATGCCGACGCTGGTTTTTTCAAACGCCTGCCAGTCGGCCCGCACCGATGCGTGGGATGACGAGAGCCACGGAGCCAATGGCGGCAATGGCGGGAAAAACGGCTCCTTCGGGCTCAGCAACGCCTTTTTGCGCTCCGGCGTGCGCCATTACGTTGGCACCTTCTGGGAGATCATGGACGAGACGGGCAGCCATTTCGCCCAGGAATTTTACACCCATCTGGTGGCCGGCGCGGCGGTGGGCGAGGCCATCCGCCTGGCCCGGGTCAATCTCACCGAGCGCTTCGGCCCGGACATCTGCTGGCCCAGCTATGTGTTGTATGGCGACCCTACCACCCGCTACTTCCGCCAGGGCCAGCCGGTGGACCCGCCGAAACGGGAGCGCATCCGGCCGGTGGAAAAAAAGACGGCCCTGACCCGGGGCGCCCTCTTTAACTATTCGCTCAACAGCGCCCGCATGAGCGAGGTGAAAAGCTGGCTGACGGTGATCGCCCTGATTCTGCTTTTGGGCGTTGTGGGAATGACCGCCCTTTCCTTCCGGGACTGGTTGCGCCAGGACGCCATCCAGGCCGAGCAGATCCGGCGGGATGCCGTTCGCCGGTCGCTGGTGGCGCAGGCGGAGCGCCGCCAGGACCGTGCGGAGGCCATGTTCAAGGAGCTGGCGGCGCTGGCCGAGGGCCTGCCCGGCGCGGCGGCCACCCCCCCGAACCCGTTGACGCTGGCCATGGTCTTTGATTCCTCGGAGGTGGCCGGGGGCCTGGAAAAACTGATCCTGCACGCCCTTCAGGGGCGGATTATCACCGGCAAGACCGGCTTTGTCCTGCTGGAGCAGGAATCGTTTGACATCATCGTTCAGGAGCTGATCCGAAACCTGCGGCTGACGCCCCCTGAGGAGCGCCGCCGCCCCGGCCTGCTCATGCCCCGGCTGCTGCTGATTCTGGAGACCCGGCGGGACGGCCCCGACACCCTGGTGCTGATGCGGCTGGTGGAGCGGGATTCCAGGAAGGTGCTGGACACCCTGTTCGAGACGCTGGACCCGGATCGCAGGATAATGGATCAGCGGGAGGCGCTGGCCAGAAACCTTTTGCAAAAACTGGAGGAATATGCGAAAAGTGAGGGATGAAGGGCGCAAGGTTTGGTGATCCATGAGGGGGCATGACAGAAAGACCGGAGGTCTGAATGGGAAAATGTTGTCCAAGGGTCCGGTTTCGGGCGGTCCCCCTGCTGCTTCTGACACTTCTGCTGCTCCCGACGCTTTTGAACGCCCCGAAGGCCGGCGCCCAAAACATCCCGGCGAACATCCCGACGGATATGCCGGCGAATATCCCGACGGATATGCCGACGGACATCCAGGCGGATATGCCGATCCCGCCCCCCGGCATGATCCCCCAAAACCCGGCGGACATCCCGGCCATGCCGGCCCCCGCTTTGCCCAGCGTTTCCCGCATCGAAATCGCCTCGTCTCCCAACCCGGTGGGCTCCGGCGCCCGGGCACTGGGGATGGGCGGCGCCTTCATCGGCGTGGCTGACGACGCCACGGCCGCCTCCTGGAACCCCGGCGGTCTCGCCCAGTTGCGCACGCCTGAAATCTCCTTTGTTATAAACGCCGTCCACCGGGTGGAGGACAACCGCTTCGCCGACCACCCCGATGCCATAGGAACAGAGACCATCACCGCCACGAAGCTCAACTACCTGAGCGCGGTCTATCCCTTCAATCTGCTGGACCGCAATATGGTGGTTTCCCTGAACTATCAGTATCTGTATGATTTTCAGCGTCACTGGGACTTCAATATCCGCATTGACGAGGATTTGACCGTGGATGGGGTCCTCCTGGACACGGTGGTCATCGACAGCCGGGTGATGGATCGAAAGGATGGCGGCCTGGCCGCCTGGGGGCTGGCCTACTGCATTCAGATCCTTCCCAGCCTGGCTGTCGGCGTGACTGCCAACATCTGGAATCATGATCTGACCGGCGGCGGCTGGGAATCGGATTATCGCTCCCTGGAAACGATCCGCTCGACCAATTTCGACTTTAGCGCTGTGTCCGAAACCCGCATCCGCGAAGAATACCGCTTCGGCGGAATCAATTTCAATATCGGCGCCCTCTGGCGGCCCAGCCCCAATCTGACGCTGGGGATGGTGCTGAAAACCCCCTTCACGGCGGATTTGCAACGGGAGCGGACGGACTCCAACCGGGTGGACGACGAGATGACCTTATACACCCGGGACACTTCGGACGCGGACATGCGGATGCCCATGTCATATGGTCTGGGCGCGGCCTTTCGGTTTTCGGACCGGTTGACGGTATCCGCCGACGTCTATCGCACCCACTGGGAGGACATGAAAATCGATTACGCGGGCGGCGATTCCCTGTCGCCCATCACCGGCCTCCATCCGGATGATTCTCATATCGATCCGACAATTCAGGCGCGGGTCGGCATGGAGTATCTGATCCTCCGGCCGGATCCGGGATACGCGATTCCCCTGCGCTGGGGCATCTTCTACGATCCAGCGCCCGCGCCCCACAGTCCGGACGATATCTATGGCATCGCCCTTGGAACCGGCCTGGCCTGGGGACGCTGGGTCTTCGACATCGCTTATCAGTATCGATACGGCGACGATGTGGGAGAGGCGCTCATCGTCGATTTCGACTCGTCCCAGGACCTTTCGGAACATCAGGTCTTCACCTCCCTGATCGTCCATTTTTAAAGCCGTTCTGAAAACTATTTAAGAGTTGGCTATTAAATTTTTTTAAAAGTGAGGGCGTAAAAGCGGAAACTGCCAAAGCGATCGGGGCGATTTGCAAAGGAGACGGTTACCATAGTTTCCTGTTATCTAAAGAAGAAATGGCCCCTTTGGTGATAATTGCCGGGGGG
>JAABTE010000203.1 GCA_011390035.1 Desulfobacteraceae bacterium
AGATCGTCTCATCGCCCTTTTCCGCAGTTCTGAACCCGGCGCTGTGCAAGGCTTGCGGCATCTGCGTCGAGCGCTGCCAGATGGACGCCATCGCCGGCGACAAGACGGGAGCCCGGCGGGCTCCGATCCTGAACCCGGACCGGTGCATCGGCTGCGGACTGTGCGTCACCCGATGCCCCACGGGGGCCCTGGGCCTGGTCCGGAGGCCCGCGGATCGCATTTCCCGGGTGCCCCGCACCATCGAGGGCGCCTATTACGATCTGGCCCGGCGGCGGGGCCGGCTGTCGCCGGCCGGGCTGCTGAAGATGGTTGCCCGGTCGGGCATGGACCGGCTTAGGAGCCGTTGAGGCGGCCAGAGCCGGTGAGGTGTTCAGGGCCGGTGAGGCGTTCAGAGCCTGTGATGCGACCAGATCCTGTGATGTGTCCAGAGCCGGAGAAGAAATCCCCCGGCAAACAGGTTTGATAGGGCCTTTGAGCCCCTTCAGCGGGTTTTCGGCCCTGCCTGGGGATTTGTCTGCCGATCCGTCGTTTCCATGAGGGTTTCGATGGCCGCCACAGTCTCGGCCATGGCCGCTTCCACCGCCGCCAGCGCCGGGTCGGGATCGGACGGCGGCTCGGCCCTCAGATCGGTTTCCAGCCGACGGGCCGCCGCCAGGAGTCGGATGGCGGACAGGTTGCCGGCCATCCCCTTGAGGGTGTGGGTGTGCGCTGCCGCCCCCTTGATGTCGCCGGCCGCGATCCGCTCCCGGATGGTCCCAGGCATGTTCCGGTAATCCTTTCGGAACTGGGCCAGCAGCCGCATGAGCAGATCCCGGTTGCCCGCCAGCCGGTTGAGGGCCGAGGCCATGTCGATGCCGGCGGGCGCCGCCGGTTGGCGGATCGATTTAGTATCCGTTTCGGTGGCTTGTTCGCGGTCCGGTCCGGCCGGCGGTTGGACCGGCGGCCGGCCGGGGCGGGAAGGGGAATCCGGCTCGTGGATCCACCGTGAGAGGGCCAGAAACAGCCGCCGGGTTTCGATGGGTTTTGAGATGTAATCGTCCATGCCGTTGGCCAGAAACCGCTCCCGGTCCTCCTTCAAAGCGTGGGCTGTCATGGCGATGATGGGGGTTCGGGCCCGCTCTTCCCCCAGCCGGCGGATGGCCCGGGTGGCGGACAGCCCGTCCATCACCGGCATCTGGATGTCCATCAGCACCGCGTCGAAGGGGGACGCCTCCACCGCCGCCACCGCCTCTGCGCCGTTGACCGCCACCGTCACCGAGAGGCCGGCGCCCGCCAGGATCTCGAGGGCGATCTCCCGGTTGATGGCGTTGTCCTCCACCAGCAGCACCCGGCCCCCGAGCAGTCCCTTGCCCTCCGCGGCCGCCGGGGCCTGGCGCCGCTCCGCCCGCGCCTCGGGGCCGGCCAGCCCCAGCGCAGACAGGGCCGCGTGACGCAGGGCTCCGGGCTTGACCGGCTTGATGAGAAATTCCGAGGCGCCGATGGCCTCGGCTTCGGCCATCTCCGCCTCCCCCCGGAACCGGGTGACGAGGATCAGCGGGATCGCCTCAAGTCCGGGAACCTTTCGGGCGGCCGCGGCGGCGGCTATTTCCGACGGCCCCCGCCAGTCCACCAGCAGCAGGGCCGGCCGGATGGCGCCCCGGCCGAGCATGTCCAGCAGTTGGCCGCCGTCGGTGAAGTAGAGGGGAAAGAGGGTGAGGGCCTCCACCAGGCCGCACAGATGCTCGCAGAAGGCAGGGGAGGGGGAATAGACGCAGACCCGCCGGCCCCGCAACGCCTCGGGCGGTGCCGTCCAGGCGTCCGCCGGCGCGGCGCGGCAGCCGAACCGGGCGGTGAAGTAAAAGCGGCTGCCGCCGCCGGGGGCGCTTTCCACATTGATTTCCCCGTCCATCAGCTCCACCAGGCGCCGGCTGATGGCCAGCCCCAGGCCGGTGCCGGCGAACTGGCGGGTGGACGAGCCGTCGAGCTGGGTGAAGGGGGTGAACAGAAGGTGACGGCGCTCCGGCGGGATGCCGATGCCGGTGTCGGTGACGGAAAACCGGAGCGTTGCATGATCCCCGAAATCGTCGGAAAAGGCCTCCTCCCGGGCCACGTCCACCACGATGCGGCCCGATTCGGTGAACTTGATGGCGTTGCTCGCCAGGTTCATGAGTACCTGGCGCAGCCGAAGGGAATCCCCGATCAGCGTCCTTGGGGTGTCCGGCGAAATGGAGACGATCATGTCCAGGTTTCGCTCGCCCATCATGCTGCCCATCATGTCGCACAGGTCGTCCATCACCGTTTCCAGGTCGAAATCCATCCGCCGGATGCGCAGCTTGCCCGCCTCGATCTTGGAAAAATCGAGTACGTCGTTGATGATCTCCAGAAGGGTTTGCGAGGAGTTTCTCACCTTTTGCAGGTAATCCCGCTGACGGTCCGTCAGGTCGGTTTTCATAATCAGGCCGATCAGGCCGATGATGGCGTTCATGGGGGTGCGGATCTCGTGGCTCATGTTGGCCAGGAACTGGCTCTTGGCCCGGCTGGCGGCCCGTGCCTCCTGGTTGGCCTCCCGCAGGCGCCGGACGGTCCGGTCCAGGGTCTCGGTGCGCTCGGCCACCATCCGGTCCAGGTTTTCGATCTGATCCCGCAGCTTCCGGCGCATCTCGTCCAGGTTGCGGGTCAGGCCGGCGATCTCGGCCGGGTCCCGGGGCCGGGCCTCGGCGGGCCGGTCCAGCTCCCCGGCCCCGATGCGCTCGGCTGTCCGGGCCAGGCGGACCAGGGGAGAGCCGATCCGCCGGGCCAGCAGCCACGCGCAGGCGATGGCAACCGCCAGCACGGCGAGCATGGTGATCGCCACCTCCCGCTCGATCCGGTCGATGTGGCCCCGGATGCGGGCCGACAGCCCCTCGATCTGGCGCGCCCGCTCGCCGATGTCGTCTGAAAGGGCGGTGACGATGGCCGCGCTCCGCTGGATCTGCGCCTGGGGGATGTGGATGGACAGGCGCAACAGCCCCTCCAGCGCCGGGCGCCGGGCAACGAAGTGGTCGGCCTGGGTGTTGGCATCCGCCTCCGGCGACCAATCCCCGGGTCTGTTCGGGGCCTGGCCCGTCGGAGTGTCCGGAGCCCCCGTGTCCCGGGCATCCGGTTTCCGGTCCGTCGGCGCGTTCCCCATTGGGTCGTTTCCCTGGCGGCCGAGCCGGACCAGGGTCCGGCCTTCCGCGTCCGTGAGCAACAGGCGGCCGGCGAAGCTCGCGTCGTTGTGCGCACTGTCGGCCATCAGGGTGTCCATGGGGATGGCCACCCGCAGGTATCCCAGGATCACTCCCTGTTCCGGAGCGTGCCGGTTGTTCAGGTAGCGAAGGGGGCAGCAGAAGGAGAGCGCCGGCCGGGGCGGGTCGAAATCATCCTCGAAATAGACGGACCGGCTTACATAGCGCTCCGGCTCGGCCAGGCGTCTGCGGAACCATGGCGAGGCCGACTCATCCAGGGTCCTGTTCGGAATGGGCGCCGCGTCGAAGATCGGATCCCCGCCCTCCGGCACCACCTCCGCGGCGATTCGGGTCAGCTCCCGGCCATCCGGATCCAGAACGCTGATTTCATACAGATTGTAATTGGCGATGGTGTTGGCGAACAGCGGATGGAGCTGCATGGCCACCATCTCCCGCCCCCCCGCCGGGCCGGTGAGGTAGGAGGCCAGCAGGGTTGATTCGGCCAGGGTCTCGGTGATCCGCTCCAGGTATCCGGCGGACAGCTCCAGGCCGGCGCTCACCTGGTCCAGCAAAAAGGTGTAATCGGCCAGGGTCCGGTTCCGGATGATCCCCCGGATCTCACCTGCGGCCGTCTCCGACGCATGGCGAAGCTGGGCGATGTCGGACACAATACGAACCGACCCCTCCGACAGTGTCCGGAACCGGCGCATGTCCAGGTAGCCCAGCGCCAGCACAGGCAGGATCACCAGGGGGACGACGAAAATCAGGATCCGGCCGCGGATGGACATTCGCATGGGCGGGGTTATCCGAAGATCTTGTCCCAGATGTCGCGCATTGCCTCCTCGTCGATGTTTTCCAGGATCTCGATCCGGTCCATCACCGCCTCCGGGATGTTGGTGGCCGGGTTGTTGAAATAGTCGGAATCAATCCGGCTCAGGGTCTCTATCGCCGCCTTGTTGGGCACCACATAGTGGGTGGCGGCGCCGATGGCGGCGTGGATATCCGGCGACAGGATGTGGTTGATGAAGGCCCTTCCCAGCGCGGGGTGGGGCGCGTCTGCCAGCAGCACCATGCAGTCGATGTAAAACTCGCCGCCCTCGGCCGGGATCGCGTACCGGATGTGCGGGTTTTTCCGGGCCGCGGTGAAGGTGGATCCCGAGTACTGGATGGTCATGGCCAGTTCTCCGGACTGAAGCCCCTCCTTCAGCTCCGCGGTCTGGGAGGTGACGCGGCCGATGAAGCCGTTGCGCTTCAGATCCAGGAAAAGCCGGCCCGCCCGCTTAATCTCCTCCCGGTCCCGGGTGTGGATGTCGATGCCCAGGTACTGCATCCCGAAGCAGAGCATGTAGGCCATGTTCAGGGTGCCGATCCGCCCCTTCAGGGCCGGGTCCGGCTCGAAATAGTCCTTCCAGCTCCGGATCTCCCGGCCCACCAGGTCCATGCGGTAGGCGATGCCGGTGGTGCCGACGAGATATGGCGCGAAATCCTCCGGCGCAAGGCCGGACACCGATGAAAAGCGCTCGGGCACATGGACCCGGTTGGGCGCGTCTTCGGCCGTCAGCGGCGCCAGCCGGCCGGCTTTTTTAAGGGTCTGGGCGTACTCGGAGGCGGTGATCACCACGTCATAGTAACGGGGCATGTTGGCCAGGTTCCGGAACATCACTACTTCGGAATCGTATTCATCGTAAGAGACGGCGCAGTCAAATTTTTCCGCGAAGGACCGCAGGGTGGGGGAGCGCTCGGCGATGGGCAGGGCCGGGTCCGCGCCCGGGTCCACGTCGATGTACTCGGTGGCCCAGTTGAGTACCCGCACCACCGGCTTTTCGGTTGCCGGGGCGGCGGTGTCC
>JAABTE010000002.1 GCA_011390035.1 Desulfobacteraceae bacterium
CCGGGCGCTTTTTTAACTTCATCCACTACGGCCTGAACCCGGACACGGGCCTGATCGACTACGACGGGGCGGCCCGGCTGGCAAAAGAACACCGGCCCCGGCTGATCGTGGCCGGCGCCAGCGCCTACCCGCGGATCATAGATTTTGAGCGCTTTGCCGAAATCGCCTCGTCCGTGGACGCCATCCTGATGGTGGACATGGCCCACATCGCGGGTCTCGTGGCCGCCGGCGTCCATCCCTCCCCCGTGCCCCACGCCCATGTTGTCACCTCCACCACCCACAAGACCCTGCGGGGGCCCCGGGGCGGTTTGATCCTGGCGGGAAAGGATATGGGTAAGGCCATCAACAGCCAGATCTTCCCCGGCACCCAGGGCGGGCCGCTGATGCATGTGATCGCCGCCAAGGCCCTGGCCTTCCGGCTGGCGGCCGCGCCCGAATTCAAGACATATCAGACCGCAACGGTGGAAAACGCCAGGACCCTGGCCGAGGCGCTGCTGTCGGCCGGCGTGGATCTGGTCTCCGGCGGCACGGACAACCACATGGTGCTGGTGGACCTGACCCGGCTGGACATCACCGGCAAGGACGCCCAGCTCGTTCTGGAAAAGGCGGGCGTCACCATCAACAAGAACGCCATCCCCAACGAAACCCGCAGCCCCCAGGTCACCAGCGGCATCCGCATCGGCACGCCGGCGGTCACCACACGGGGGATGGGGCCGGCCGAGATGCGGCGCATCGCCGAAATGGTGGTGACGGCGCTGAAAAACGCATCGGACGACGGCGCCATCGCCCGGGTGCGCCAGTCGGTCCGGGAACTGTGCGACGCGTTCCCCCTGTATCCGGAAATGGACTCGCCGGAGACGGCCGCCGGAACCTATGGTATTGAAACCGGTGGCGTTGAAACCGATGACGTTGAAACCGGTCGAGCTGAAACCAATCGTGCAGAAATCGGTGGCGCGGGAACCGGTCGCACGGGAACAGGTCGCGCAGGAACAGGTGGCCCCGGAACCGGTCGGGCGGAAATGAACGCGATCGGATGAGCCCTCTTCTGGAAACCGCCGACGCCCGGCCCTCCTGGGAGGCCTATTTCATGGACATCGCCCGCCGGGTGGCCCGCCGCTCCACCTGCCTGCGGCGGGCCGTGGGGGCGGTGATCGTGAAGGAAAAACGCATCCTGACCACCGGCTACAACGGCGCCCCCGCCGGGCTGCGCCACTGCCTGGAGGTGGGTTGCCTGCGGGCGGACCGGCACATACCCTCGGGAGAGCGCCACGAGCTGTGCCGGGGCATCCACGCCGAGCAGAACGCCATCATCCAGGCCGCCTACCATGGCGTTTCCATCCGTGACGGGGCGCTCTTTTGCACCAACATGCCCTGCGCCATCTGCGCCAAGATGATCATCAACGCCGGCATCCGAACCATATATTATGGTCAGGAATACGAGGACACCATCTCCCGGGGGCTTTTCGAGGAGGCCGGCGTGACCATGATCCACATGCCGGCGGAGGAGGCATCATGAAACCGGCGGAGGAAATCCCATGAAGTGCCCATTCTGCGGCGAATTCGACAACCGGGTGATCGACTCGCGCCTGAGCAAGGACGGCCTGGCCATCCGCCGCCGCCGGGAGTGCAACGCCTGCCAGCGGCGCTTCACCACCTATGAGCAGATCGAGGCCATGCCGGTTATGATCGTGAAAAAGGACGGCCGCCGGGAGGAGTTCAACCGGGACAAGGTGCGCTCCGGCATCCAGCGGGCCTGCGAGAAGCGCGATATCAGCATGAACATCCTGGATGTCTTCCTGGACGATTTGGAGCGGGACCTGCGGGAGACGGGCCAGAAGGAGATCTCCTCGCACTTTATCGGCGAGAAGGTTATGGAAAGGCTACACGGCCTGGACGCGGTGGCCTATGTGCGGTTCGCCTCGGTGTATCGGGAGTTCAAGGACGTGAACGATTTCGTGGACGAACTCAAGACCATGCTGAACCGGGAGAAAAAATGACCGCCGAAGACGGCCGCTTAAGGCAGGACGAGGACGCCAGCTCAGAAGACGCCCGCTCAATGGAAGACGTCCGGTTCATGAAAATGGCGCTGGCGCTGGCGGAAAAGGGCCGGGGCCGCACCTCGCCCAACCCCATGGTGGGGGCGGTGGTGGTCAAGGACGGCGAGGTGGTGGGCCGGGGATGGCATCAGAAGGCCGGCGGCCCCCACGCGGAGGTCCACGCCATCGACGACGCCGGAGAGCGGGCCAGGGGCGCCACCCTCTATGTGACCCTGGAGCCCTGCAATCACACGGGCCGCACCCCGCCCTGCTCGGAAAAGATCCTGGCCGCCGGCATCCGCCGGGTGGTGACGGCCATGGATGACCCGAACCCGAAGGTGACCGGCGGCGGCAACGGCCGCCTCCGGGCCGCCGGCGTGGCTGTGACCGCCGGCGTTTGCGAGGCCGAGGCGCGGCGGCAGAACGAGATCTTCGTCAAGCACATCACCACCGGCCGCCCCTTCGTGGTGGTCAAGTGCGCCGCCACTCTGGACGGGCGGATCGCCACCCGAACGGGCGATTCCAAGTGGGTGACAGGACCGGAGGCGCGAGAATATGTCCACGCCCTGCGAAGCGAGCTGGACGCCATCCTGGTGGGCATCGGCACCGTTCGGGCGGATGATCCGAGCCTGACGGCCCGGCTGTCCTCGGGCGGGGGAAAGGATCCGATTCGCGTGGTACTCGACACCCATCTGACGCTGTCGCCGGACCGGAAGATGTTTCACGCCGGATCGACCGCGCCCACTTTGATCGCCACCGGCCCCGCCCCGCCGGCCGACCGCCCGGAGGCGCTGAACAAGTACAAACGCCGGGAGGCGCTGGAAAAGGCCAGCGGCCGGGCGGTCCTGGAGAAGGCGGGCGGCCGGGAGGCCCTGGAGAAGGCGGGCGGGCGGATCATCGAGGCGCCCCTTGCCGATGGCCGGGTGGATCTGGCGGCGCTGATGGACATCCTGGGCGGAATGGACATCGCCAGCCTGCTGGTGGAAGGGGGCGCGGCGGTGATCGGCGCCTTCATCCGGGCCGGCCTCGCGGACCGGCTGGACCTGTTTTTCGCGCCCAAGCTTTTAGGCGGCGAGGGGATTCCCATCTGCTCGGGGCCCGGGCCGGCGCGCATGGCCGAGGCCATCGGCCTGTCGGATGTTTCAATCCATCGGTTCGGGCCGGATATGATGATACGGGGGTATCCGATCAAAAACTGCGAGAATTTTGGATAAGAAGGGATCGGTCCGATGCCGGGAGGTCGATTAGTCGTTGATAAATATCATTTTCTATGATATCGACTCAACGCCAGTCGCGTTAAGGCAAGCGAAACCCGTTCCACACCCCACACCCGTTTTTGAAACAGTTTTAACCAAAGGAGGCGTCATGCGAAAAGGTCTGAAATGGATTGCCGCGGTATCCGTCATCACCCTGTTGCTCGCTCCGGTTGCCTGGGGCAAGGCCGAGCTGATCAAGGTCGGCATCAACGCGCCCATGACCGGCGATATTCCCAAGGTGGGCGAGGGCTCCAAGTTCGCCGCCCAGATGTGGCTGGAGGATATCAAGGCCGCAGGCGGCCTCGATGTGGGCGGCGTCAAGCATCCGGTTGAGCTCGTCATCGAGGACAACGAGTCCAAGGCGGAATCCGCCGTGAAGACCAACACCAAGATGATCACCGAAGACGAGGTGCTGGTCATCGTCGGCCCCCAGTCCTCCAAGCAGGCCGTGCCCGCGGGGGATGTAGCCAACAATTACAAGACCCCCATGATCAGCCCCTGGTCCACCAACCCGGACACCACCAAGGACCGGCCCTATGTCTTCCGGGGCTGCTTCCTGGATCCCTTCCAGGGGCCGGTGGTTGCCAACTTCATCACCAACGAGTTCGGCTTCACCAAGGCCGCCGTGCTGTACGACGTTGCCAGCGACTACCCCAAGGGCCTGGCCGAGTTCTTCAAAAAGGCCTGGGAGGAGCTGCATGGCCCCGGCTCCGTGGTGGCCTATGAAAGCTTCACCACCAAGGATGCGGACTTCAGCTCCCAGCTCACCAACATCATCAACTCCGGCGCCGAGGTGCTCTTCACCCCCCAGTATTACAACGAGGTGGCCCTTATCGTGCAGCAGGCCCATGAGCTGGGCTGGAAAAAGCCCATCGTGGGCAGCGACTCCTGGGGCTCTGCCGAAACCATCGAGCTGTGCGGGGCGGCCTGCCACGGCCTGTTCTTCAGCACCCACTACGCCGCGGCCGGCGCCACCGGCAAAACAAAGGAGTTCATCGACCGCTATCAGGCCAAACACGGCTACATCCCCGACGACGTGGCGGCCCTGACCTGGGACGCTTTGGGCATCGTGGGCCAGGCCATCTCCACCTGCGGCAAGATCACCGGCGATGTCGAGGACGACCGCCAGTGCGTGCGGGACGCCATGGCCAAAATAAAGGAATACGACGGCATCACCGGCAAGATGACCTTCACCGAGGAGGGCGATCCCATCAAGTGCGCCGTGATCGTTAAAATCAGCGACAAGGGCGAGTACGAGTTCTATAAGTCCGTCTGCCCGTAAGCTTTCCGGAAAGTAAGCGCCCCGGCCGCCGGGCCGGGCGCGGCATCCAGACGGGCGGGCCGGGATCGATGTCGCGGTCCCGCGCCCGCCTTTGTCGCAAGGACGAGGAACGATCCTTATGGTTTTTTTCCTGCAAAACATCATCAACGCGCTCCAGTGGGGCAGCTTTTACGCCATGATCGCCCTGGGCTATTCCATGGTGTACAGCATTTTGATGCTGTTCAACTTCGCCCATGGGGATATCTTCATGGTGGGGGCCTATATCGGCTTCGGCGTGGCCACTGGGCTGGTGACGCTGTCGGCCACCGGCTTCATCGCCCTGCCCGGATGGGTGATCCTGGTGCTGACCATCCTGCTGTCCATGTTTTTGACAAGCTTTGTGGGCATGATCGTGGAACGGGTGGGCTACCGGCCCCTGCGGGATGCGCCCCGGGCATCCGCGGCCATCACGGGCCTTATGATCGGCATCATCCTGGAAACCGGCAACCTGGCCCTGATGGGGGCCCGGCGGGTGAGCTTTCCGCCGCTGATCGAGTCGGTGACCTACAATATCGGCGGGGTGTTCGTCACCAACAAGAAGATCCTGATCGTGGTCGTCTCCCTGGCCTTCATGCTCGCCCTGCACCTGTTCGTCCAGCGCACCAGATACGGCATGGCCATGCGGGCCATGGCCTTCGACTTCGTGGTGGTGCCGCTGATGGGCGTGCCGGTGAACACCATCGCCCGGCTCACCTTCGCCATCGGGTCGGCCCTGGCCGCCGTGGCTGGCATCCTCTTCGGCCTGGCCTATCCGGTGCTGGACCCGTACATGGGCATCGTCTTCGGATGGAAGGCCTTCGTGGCGGCGATCCTGGGCGGGCGCGGATCGATCATGGGCGCCACCCTGGCCGGGTTCCTTCTGGGCTTTATCGAGATCTTCGTGGCGATGATCTTCCCGTCCACCCTGCGGGACCTGATCGCCTATTCCATCATTCTGCTGATCCTGGTCTTTCGCCCCCACGGATTTTTCGGCGAGCCCTACAGCGCACGCCTGCGTCTGTAGCCGTGCCGCCGGCGGCCGCGCGATAAGCCGGCGCGACAACAGCCGGAACACAACCGGACACGAAAAGGTTTGAAAATGGAAGCAAATCGCGACAAATCGCCTTCCCATCCCCCCAGGGGCAAGGGCGCGTTGCGGCGGGCCTGCGGCCGGGTGCCCCTGCTGGGCTGGCTGCTGGCCATCCTGTGCGCCGTTCTGCTGGAGCATTACCTGGGAAAGGCCCTGGCCGATCTTCTGGGGCTGCGCAAGATCCCCGTGCTGCTGGGGGTGGTCACCATCCTGAAAAAGCCGCTTCTGATGCCGAAAACGGTCCTCTTTGTTTTCCTCATCTACGCGCTGCCCATCGGGCTGACGGCCCGCCTGATCCGGGAGCCGGCCAACTGGCTGGCCGAGCGGCTCATGCGAATGCCGGTGCTGATCCCCGCGGCCGTCCATCTGGCCATCTTATACGCCATCCTGCACATATGGGGCGACGTGAGCGCCTATCGGGTACTCACCCTGAAGCTGACACTGATCGCCGTCATGCTGACTTTAAGCCTGAACGTCATCAACGGCTACATGGGCGAGTTTTCCTGCTCCCATCCCGGCTTCATGGCGCTTGGGGCCTACGCGACCTCGGTGTTCACGGTGGGCCTTTTCGCCACCGACAAGATCTTCGGCCCGGCCCTGCTGCCCGAGGCCCTGGGCGTTTATCTGTTTCCCGTGGCGCTGTTTCTGGGCGGCATGGTGGCGGCCCTCGGGGCCCTGGTGATCGCCATTCCCTCCTTCCGCACCCGGGGCGATTACCTGGCCATCATCTCCCTGGCCTTCCTGTTCATCGTAAAGAGCATGATCGAAAACCTTGAGTTCGTGGGCGGCCCCCGGGGCCTGAGCAGCCAGCCCGACTACGCCAGCCTGCCCATGGTCTTTTCCGCCTGCGCCCTGTGCGTCTGGATCATCAACAACTTCGTGCGCTCCACCATCGGAAAGGCCCTCAACGCCGTGCGGGACGACGAGATGGCCGCGGACGCCATGACCGTCAACACCCGGCGCACCAAGATGGTGGCCTTCATGTTCGCCGCCTTCTGGGCGGGGGTGGCCGGCGGGCTATTCGCCCACGTTCTGCGCTACGTCAACCCGGCCACCTTCGGCATTCAGAAGCTGGCAGAGGTGCTGGCCATGGTCTATTTCGGCGGGCTCAATTCGGTTTACGGCTCCATAGTGGGCGCCGTGAGCCTGAGCATGCTGTCCGAGGCGCTGCGGCCCCTTGAGATCTTCAAGTGGATCATCATCCCGCTGCTGCTGATCCTGGTGATGATCTTCCGGCCCACCGGCCTGATCGCCTTTAAGGAATTCGACGGCCGGCGCCTGATGCAACCCCGAAACAGACCCGACAATGAGGTGTAGGATGGCCCTGCTCGAAATCCGGCACATGACCCATCACTTCGGCGGCCTGCGGGCGGTCCATGATTACAATCTATCCATAGAGCCCGGCCAGGTGCGGGGCCTGATCGGCCCCAACGGCGCGGGCAAGACCACCATCTTCAACCTGATCACCGGCATTTACCGGCCCTCGGAGGGCCAAATCCTGCTGGACGGCGCGCCCATCGCGGGCCTTGCGCCCTACCAGATCGCCGACCGGGGCCTGGGCCGCACCTTCCAGGACCTGCGCCTGTGGCGCCACATGACGGTGCTGGAGCATGTGAAGCTGGCCCACTATTCCAAGCTCCGGTACGGGCTTTTCGGCGCCTTTTTCGGCACCCCCGCCCGACACCGGGAAGAGGACCGGATCACCCGCCGGTCCATGGAGCTTCTGGAGATGATGAACGTGGCCCACCTGGCCGACCAGCTCGTGCCCAACCTGCCCTACGGCGCCCAGCGCCGGGTGGAGATGGCCCGTGCCCTGGCCACCGGGCCCAAGGTACTCTTCCTGGACGAGCCCACCGCCGGCATGAACCCGGAGGAGCTGATCCAGATGATGGCCATCATCCGCAAGGTGCGCCAATCCCTGGGGCTGGCGATTTTTCTGATCGAGCATCGGCTCAAGATGGTCATGGAGCTGTGCGACATCATCCAGACGCTGGTCTTCGGCGAGGTGATCGCCGAAGGTTCCCCCGAGGAAATCCAGAACAACCCGGCCGTCATCGAGGCGTATCTGGGCAAGGAGATTGTGGAATAATGCAGCTATCGGTTGAAAACCTGCGGGTATCCTACGGCCGCATCAAGGCGTTGCACGGCATCGATTTCCATCTGGACAAGGGCGAGATCGTCTGCATCATCGGCGCCAATGGCGCCGGCAAAAGCACCACCCTGCGGGCCATCTCCCGCATGGTGCCGGTGGAGCCCGGATCGAGGATGACCTATATGGGCCAGGACCTGCTCAAGCACCCGGCGGACCGGGTGGTCAGCCGTCTTGGCATCTCCCACGTGCCCGAGGGCCGGCGGCTGTTCGGCAACCTGACGGTGCTGGAAAACCTGCAACTGGCCACCTTCGCCCGAAAAGACCGGGAGAACATCCCGGCCGACATCGATCGGGTCTTTGCCATCTTTCCCCGCCTGCAAGAGCGGGTATCCCAGAAATCCGGCACCCTTTCCGGAGGCGAGCAGCAGATGCTGGCCATCGGCCGGGCCTTTATGAGCGGCCGGAAAATCATGCTGCTGGACGAGCCGTCCATGGGCTTGGCGCCCCTGCTGATGCTCTCGGTCTTCAAGGCGCTGCGGGAGATCAACCAGCGGGAGGGCACCACCATCCTGCTGGTGGAGCAGAACGCCCGTCTGGCGCTGCAATTTTCCAGCCGGGGCTACGTGCTGGAAAACGGCAGCCTGGTGCTTCAGGGAAATTCGGCGGAACTGCTGGCCAATCCCGATGTAAAGAAGGCCTACCTGGGCGGTTGACACTTAAAAGCCCCCGTCGTTTTTATGCCATGAAACCGACCTTTTTTATAGACATGCGGTTCAATTTTTGTTATGGATCTTATAGTCGCTTTGCGGCATTGGCAAATGTTGAAGACAGAATTGTAAAGCATGGTGTTTACAAGCATGCCATCTACGTTAGAAAAAATCTTACCTTAACCGAAGGGAGCATCGGACGATGTTTCGCAAGACCGAAATCATCATCGAAAGGCCCGTTCTTCGCAGCAAGAGAAGTCATATATTTCAGGATTTAATGATCGTCACCGCCGCCCTTCTGGTGGCGGCGCTGTTTTTCGGCGTCCGAGACTATGGGCAGATGAAGCTTGAGGTGGCGGACAAGGACCGCCTGGCGAAAATGCTGGCCGCTCAACAGTCGCAATTGACGGATCAGCGCCAGACGATCGATAAGCAGAACGGCAACATCCAGGACTTCGCCGAGCAGGTGAACGCCCTGAAGCTTAAGCTGATCGTGCTGAATCGCTTTGAAAAAGAGATACGGCTGGTCTCCAACTTCGTCAACTCCAACGGCAACGAGCCGCTCATCGGCGTGGGAGGCTCCACGGCGCCCGCTTTCGATCCGGGCGTGGATCTGACGGCGGATCACCACCGCTTGGTGCGGGAGATTTACGGCCAGATGCGCCAGTTGGACGGCTCCCTGGCGGACCAGAGGAAGGGCTTAGAGACCCTTCTCGGAGCGCTCAACAAGCAAAAGGACCTGCTCAACGCCACCCCCTCCATCTCCCCCACGGAGGGCCGGATCACCTCCGCATATGGCAAGCGCGTCTGCCCCTTCACCGGAGAAGACGAGTTCCACGAGGGTCTGGACATCGCCAGCCCGGAGGGAACCCCCATTCTGGCCGCCGCCCAAGGCAAGGTGACGTTCGCCGGCTGGCACGGCACCTACGGCAAGATGATGATCATCGATCACGGCTACGGCACCGTGACCCGCTATGCCCACGTCAGCCAATTCCTGAAAAATCCCGGCGAGACGGTTCAAAAGGGCGATGTGGTGGCCCTTGTTGGCAACACCGGCCAGAGCACCGGCCCCCACCTTCACTACGAGATCTGCCTCAACGGCAAGCCCGTTAATCCGGGCAAGTACATCCTTCGGAACTGATCCGCCCCCGCCGGCCGGCGGCGACCGGAGCTTTCAGATCACCTTCGATCAATCTCCGAACATCGCCACACGGCGGGTCTATTCAAAGGGATTTTCCATCGGCCGGGTGATGGGCGAATCACTGGACGCCGGCAACCGCGTGGCGGTGGAAATTCTCATCCACGAAAAGTACGTTCCCCTGATTAGCGAGCACGCGGCCTTTTATGTGAAAAATGATCGGATCATCTACGAGGCGCTGGAGGAGGGGGGGAAAGGCGTGGGCGGCCTGTAGCCGGGTCCAGGGGCGTTGCCCCTGGCTGTATGGATGCCGCCCCATTGGGGCTTAGGGAGAATAGCGATGCCGATATCCCTATGGCCTCATCCCCGGGCAGCATCCCTTCGAATTCGTCCCAGGCTCGGAAGCCGGGGAATGAATCCCCCGGCAAGACCCGAAAGGCCCCTGAAGGGGCCTCGTCACTTGATGCTTTTAAAAATGCCTGGACCAAATCGCGCCATTGTCCTCTGGCGCCTTGCCTTTATAGCGGGGCGTTCGAGCCCCCTTCAGGGGGCTTTCAGCTTTGCCGGGGGATTCATTCCCCGGCCATGCGGCTGGGCGTCGGTTGATAAGTGCGGGCGGATGATCCCCATCACAGTCTGATGCGGTATTGGGGTTTGTTTTATTGAAACGGCGAAGGCGGGAGGCGTCCTCTTCGTCACTTGGTTCGCAGCACCCAGACGCCGTCCCAGGCGTCGGGCGGATCGTCGGCCAGGATGGCGCACATCTCGGCATAGGCGGCCGCAGGCGGGTCCGCTTCGGCAATGGTGGAGAAAATCGCCCCGGCCTCTGAAAACCGGCCCGCCACCCAGGCGTCAAGACCCGTCTCGAAACGGATCAGGATCTCCCTGCGGCTTTCATAATCTTCCCGAAACATGGGCTCATGCACCGTCACCGGCTGATGCTCCCGCCCCTTGACGGCGATGCGGCCCAGCCGGCGACAGGCAAAGGCATCGCCGGCGGCCACGCGGGTGGCCTCTGAGATCATGGTGTAGATGCCGAACTGCTTGTTGGCCCCCTCCAGCCGCGCGGCCAGGTTGACGGCATCGCCGATCATGGTGTAGTCGAACTTGGTCTGGCTTCCGAAATTGCCCACCGAGGCGTCGCCGGTGTTCATGCCGATGCGCATGTGAAGCGGCTTGCCGAACCGCTCGGCCAGCGCCGGCCGCATCTGGGCCAGCCGGCGCTGACACCGGAGGGCGGACCGGACGCAGTGGGCCGCGTGGGCCGCAAGGGGAAGGGGCGCGTTCCAGAAGGCGATGATGGCGTCCCCCTCGTATTTGTCCACCGTGCCGCCCTCTTCGGTGATAATGTCGGTCATGGCCGACAGGTAGGTGTTGAGAAGATCGGTGAGAGCCTCCGGGGGGAGCCCCTCTGAAATGGTGGTAAATCCCTCAAGATCCGAAAAAAAGATGGACAATGTCCGCCGCTCTCCGCCAAGCTTCAACTGGTCCGGGTTCCGGATCAGCCCCTCGATGACCGCCGGCGACAGGTATTGGGCAAAGGCGGACTTGATAAAGCGCTTCTGACGCCCCTCCGTGGCGTACCGCACCGCCAGGCTTCCGAAGATGGCGCCGACCATGGCCAGTTCCATCACCGCCAGGGGCAGCCACAGGCTCCGGAAATAGGCCGCCGCCGCCAGGGCAACCGGCGCCGCCAGGGAAATGAGGCCGACTCCCGCCAGCGCCCCGGGCCGGTCGCAGACCGCCATGCCGGCCGAGCACAGCAGGGCCAGGGCGGCCGTCAGTGCGATGACGCTCCACGGCGGCGCGGAACGGATGAAGTCATCCGACAGCAGATTGTCCAGGAAGGTGGCGTGAATGGCCACGCCAGGATACACGCCGCCCGTGGGCGATGGCCGCAGATCGTACAGGCCGGGCGCGCTGTATCCCACCAGCGCGTACTTGCCCGCCAGATCGGCGGCGATGGCATCGGCCGGCGATGCGTCCGCTTGGCCGGCTCCATTGAGCGCACGGTCCCGCGCCCTGATCTCGGCCTGGATTACCGCCGCCGCGTTGTAGGCCGGATAGACGGAAGCCGGCCCCCGGTAGCGGGCAATGGCCTCTCCGCCCGCGTCCAATGGAATCCGCCGTTGGCCGATGCGCAACAGGCCGGGAGCAAGGCGGGCTTCCACTGGATGCGCATCCCCGCCCGCTGAATGGGCCCCCACGCCCGATGAAGGCGCCGCCACGCCCGCTGAAGGCGTCCCAGCTCCCGCTGAAGGCGCCCCAGCCCCCGCTGAAGGCGTCCCAGCCTCCGCTGAAGGCGCCCCAGCCTCCGCGCCGGCCAGGAACACCGCCAGCCCCAGGGCCGGCAGGGGATGCCCGTCGAACACGCCGAAGGGCCGCAGGCGCCGGTAAACACCGTCCGGGTCCGGCGCCATCTGAACATTGGACAGATAACGGAAACCGGCGGCGATTTCGGGGATGGGAAGGGTGGCCCGGGTGAAGACGGCGGCCGGCGGAACGCCCGCTCCGTCCGATTCCGTTTTCAACCGGAAATCGGGAACGGGGATTTCGGCGGGCCATTGCCCGACCCCGCCCGCCTCCCGCCCCAGGAAAACGGCGCCCACCGTTGCGCCGTGGGCGGCCAGAGCGGCGGCCAGGGCCGCGTCATCCGCCACGCCGTAAACCGATGGTTCCGTATAGAGGATATCCATGGCCACGGCCCTGGCGCCGGCGCGACGGCAGTAATCGACAATGGCGGCCTGAACCTCCCTCGGCCACGGCCAGGGCCAGTTGCCGACTTCCCGGCCCCAGTCCAGACTGGCCTGATCCACCAGAATCAGCCGGATGTCCGGATGGGGACGATCCCACCGCGAGAGCAGCCGCGCCCGCATATCCCAGGCCCGGCCCTCCCAGGTTCCCAGCCAGCCCGCCCCCCACAGGGCAAGGGCGAGACCGGTTGCCGCCAGCCCGGCGGCCAGGCACTGGATCAAGCGCGGTCGGATCCGCCCCGCCGCGCTCCGGTTCGTATGATCGCGGCCCCTCTGATCCACGCTCGCCTGATCCCGGCGAGTCTGATCCGGGCCCTTCGAAGGCGGACCCGTCGTTCCCTGACTTTCCACCGGCAAACGCTTTCCGGTCAGATCATCGCCCCCAGGGCGCCTACGAATCGGGCCTGACGGGCGGGATCGGGCCGCACCGGCCGATGGCCGCCGATGCGCTGGGTGATCCGGGCGATCCGATCCGCAGGATCGGGGTGGGTGCTGGCAAATCCGGCCCCGCCGGGGGAAAGCCGCCGGTCCATGGCGCCGAGCATGTCCACCAGGCCGTTCGGGTCGTATCCCACCCGCCGCATGATGGCTATGGCCGCCATGTCCGCGTCGGTCTCATAGGCCCGGGAGTACCCGTTAACCACCAGGGTTCGCGTCACGTCCGACACCGCGCCGCCGAAGGCGTCCGCGAGGGTGGCCAGATCCTCGCCGCCAAAGGTCCTGGCGCTCTCGGCGCCGATCACCGTCAGGGCGGTGGTGATGCGGGCCTTGCTGATGGACCGCAGGCCGTGCTTGAGCCCCACATGACCGATCTCATGGGCGCAAACCCCCGCGACGGCGGTCTCGTGGGGGCAGCAGGCCAGCAGGCCCGTGGAGATGAAGATCAGCCCGCCGGGGGCGGCAAAGGCGTTGATCTCGTCGGTGTCCAGGATGAGAAAATGATATCCGCCGTAGGTTTCCGGGTAGTCGGAGGCGGCCGCCAGGGTTTGCCCCAGCAGGTTGAGATACCCGTTGGCGGCTGGATTGGCAAGGGGCGGATACTGATCCAGGATCACGGCCCCCACCGTCCGGCCGATGTAGTATTCCTGGGCCGGGGTGATCTCCTCGAAGGTGCGGGCCACCGCCTCGCCGCTCCGGGCGATGGACGCGGCCTGATCCTGCGAGATGACGCCAGCGGAGGCGGCGATGTCGGCGCCGATGCGGCTCACCTCGCCCATGGTCTCGCATCCGGCCAGCATCGGGGCCATGGCGCCAGCGGCCCCGATGGACAGGGCCGTCCGAAGACCGGCCATCAAAAAGTCTCTTCTGTTCATGTCCGTCATCATCGTCCTCCCTCGGGCCGCAGGTTCCCCTCCCGCATGAAATGCCGCATCTGGTCGGGAGAGACGGCGATGCCGGCCATGCGGTCGATCCAGCCGTAGTCCAGGTTCGGGTTCTGCGCCTGGTAGGCGTTCTCCACCTGGCGATTGAACCCCTTGCCGGCCAGAGCCACCTCGTCGCTGGTGGCGTGGCGGGCCACATCGGCCGCGCCGGCCTGCATCTTGATGGTTTTGGGGGTCAAGGCCGAGGCGTGGAGCCAGCCCTGCCCGCCCCCTCCCGGCAGGGCGACCCTGGCCCATCCATTGGGCTCCACCCGCGCCGCCACCCGCCGGCCATAGGGCAGGGTTGCCACCACCGCCCCCAGAAAAGAGGGAGAGGACCGCACCGGCGCATCCCGCACCTGCACGCTCATCATCTGATCATCAGCGGCCATGGCCACGCCGGACCATCGGGATGCCACCGGCCCCGGCGCCACCCGCGGGATCAGCGTCACCGTCATCGCCAGGGCCGCCATCAGCGCCCATCGCCATCGGATCATTCCGCCCATATCGTCGTCCTTTCTCCGGCCGTGCCGGAAATCCCCCGCCGCGGGGTTATTCCTGTTTATATCATCCATTTTATATCATCCATTATATACCGCCGGCGGACGCCGGTTTCAAGTCTAATCCGCCATTCATCCAGGACCCCGTCAAATATTCATCCAGGACCCCATCAAAGCCTTTCAAATCGGAAGGCCGGGGAGGAATCTTCCAGCCATTGGACTCTGGGCACCTTTTTCCATCGTTAACTACAGGGATTTTGTTCCGGGACTGGAAGCAATCCTTTCTTATACTAAATCCTTGTAGTTCATCTTATCGCAGCCCATCTCATAGCAGCCCATCCCATCCAGGCCCCCCGTCAGATGTGGATGATCCGCCGCTCCTGAACCGTCTGCCGGCTGAAGGCCGGGATCTGGCGCACCAGATCCCGGGCCCGGCCGGCGGCCTTCAGGATCTTTTCGTTGTTCCCGCGGGCGGGGTGATCCGGCGGCAGGTTCTGGAGCATAAGCTCGGCATAGCAAAGATGGGAAAGAGGCGGATGTCGATGAAGCTTTCGATGCGGTGGCGCCGGCCGTCCAGGGTCATGGGGCGGGCGGTTTTCAGAAGTGGATTACCAGGATCTCTCCCCGGGCTTCGGCGGAATCCGAGCCGATCCGCTCCATTATCATCGTCCGAAGGAGGGCCTGACGGTCCGGCGGACGGCCACCGGATGGGTCCAGTGGTTTCGCCCGCCGTCGTAAAACCATCGGTCCGGAAATCCCCGGTAATGAATGAAGGTGGGATTCCGGGCCCAGGTGATCAGCTTCTCGTATGCCGCGTGAACCCGGCGGAAGTCCCGGGGAGACCCGCCCCGATCCGGGTGGTGATGCATGGCCGCCTGGCGGTAGGCCCGCTTGATCACCCCCTGGGCGCCGGGGCGGCTGATGTCCCGATGGGTCAGCCGCAGAGGAGCCAGCACGTCCCGGCCCAGGGCGGGCACCCGCCGCTCCGGGGGCTGAAGGTTTCCCCGGGCGCCGACGGCGCCGGCGGCCTCATGCTCAAGCACCCGCCGGGAGGCCAGATACCGCTTCCGGGTCCGGCGCATCTCCGTCCACCACGCCGCGCCCAGCAGATCGGCCATCGCCATGTAGGCGTCGGAAGGCTTGCCGCCATTTGTCCGGGGATGGATGAAGCGATAGACGAGGTTCCGGTCATACGGCAGCATGTCCATCACCACGGCGGTTTCTGTAAAGTAGAAGGTGGCGTGCCGGATGTTGAGCGCCCGCATCAGCCCGGTGTGGAGGTTGAGTCGATAGTGGAGCTGGCGCCGGCAGGCGTCGGAGCAGTAGCGGAGCCGGGGGCGGCTCAGCCCCGCGCCGCAGGAAAGGCATCGGGCCGCCGGCCCCTGGCTCTGGTGGCGGCCTGGGCCGCTGTATCGCTCGAGCGCCATCATGGGTTTCGTATATAGCAGGAATGGGCGGCGATTTGAAGCCAAAATCCTTCCTCGCCCACCTATATGGTTGACGATTCGGCCCGCACAGGGTATGAGAATATTATGTCGGCCTTGCCTTTTTGAACCGGAGCCGGGCCAATTTTTCCCGATGCGGCGCCACAAGCGGCCGCCAAGGAGCCTTTGCCAGGAGGAAGCATGCCCATCGACACCGAGATCACCGTGCTGGTGGTGGAAGATTTCAAGGCCACCCGGATCATGGTAACCAACACACTCAACGCCCTTGGATATCAAAACGTCCTGGCCGCTGAAAACGGCGCCGCGGCCGTGGCGATCCTTCGGGAAACGCCCGTGTCCCTGATCGTCAGCGACTGGAACATGCCCGAGATGGACGGCTATGAGCTGCTCTTGTGGGTACGCGAGGACGAAAAATGCCGGGACATCCCCTTTATCATGGCCACCGCCCGGGGGGAAAAGCAGCAGATGATCAAGGCCGTGATGGCCGGCGTCTCGCATTTCATCGCCAAGCCCTTCACCGCCGAGGAGCTGGGCAAGGTGATCGCCGAGACCTTCGAAAAAAAACAGCGGACCACCCAGGCCCTGGAAAGCGTCGCCCCCGCCAAAGCCCGGCCGGCCAAGGTCCGCCTCAAAATCGCCCACATCCAGATAACAGACCATCTGGCGCTGGGGGCCCTGCGCCATCTCATCGACACGGAACGGCTGTCGCCCCGGTATTTCACCCTGGAAACCGAATGCATGAGCGGCTGGAACCCGGTTCAAAAGGCGCTTGAGACCGGCGCGGTGGACGGCGCCCTGGTTCTGGCGCCCATCGCCATGGATCTGTTCGCCCACGGCGCCCCCATCCGGATGATCCTGCTGGCACACCAGAACGGCAGCATCTGCGTGCGAAAGCGCGGGGTCGGAGACCCTGAGAGCCTGCCCGATTTCTTCCGGAACAAGACCTTTTTCATCCCCCATGTGCTGTCCATCCACCACATGCTCTCCAGCATGTTTCTGACGGAGCTGGGCCTGCGGCCGGGCATGGTGGGGGCCGGCGACGTGAACGTGGCCTTCGAGGTGGTGCCGCCGGTGCGGATGCCCAACTTCCTGAAGGAAAGCCCCGAGGCCTGCGGCTTCATGGTGGCCCAGCCGGTGGGCAAAAAGGCCATCGCCGAGGGCGGGGCCGACCCGCTGTTCCTGTCCGGAGACATGTGGGAGTCCCATCCCTGTTGCGTGGTGGCCATGCGCCGGGAGAGCCTCGACGCCAACGCCGACGCCATCCATGAATTTTCCGAGATGCTGGCCGCCGCCGGCCGGTTCATCCACGAGGAGCCCCACGAGGCGGCCCGCATGGCGGCCGTCTTTCTCGATCCGGACGGCGGCCTGAATCTCGATGACCGGATCATCGGCGAGGTGCTGGCGGAGCCCAACGGCATCCGAACGGACAACCTGTTCCCGGCGCTGGAGGATCTTGACCGGATACAGCGCCACATGAGCGGCGCCATGGGATTCGGCGGGATCATCGATCTTGAGCGGTTTGTGGATATGCGCTTTGCCGAGGCGGCCTGCGGGAGCCAAACGGACGCCCGGCGGGGTTCTGTCTTTCACCCGCCGGCGGAATTCGTCCGGCGGCTGATGAGCCGTCCCGGCGGGGCGGGGGCCGGGCCATGATACCATCCCCCGGGGGCCACCGGTTCGATGTGGTCATCGTGGGCGGCGGCCCGGCGGGCCTTTTCGCCGCCCATTACCTGAGCGAACACTCCGGCCTTCGCGTGCTGCTGATTGAAAAGGGACCCGAAGCGGGCCGCCGCAAATGCCCCATCACCGCAACGAATGCCTGCAAACACTGCGCCCCGTGCAACATCCTGTGCGGCGTGGGCGGCGCCGGCCTGTTTTCCGACGGCAAGCTAAACTACATCCACAAGCTTGGAAAGACGGATCTGACCCAGTTCCTGTCTGTGGCCGATGCCCGGATTCTCATCGACGAGACCGAGGCGATCTTCAACCACTACGGTATGGACGCGCCGGTCTATCCCACAAACATGGAGCGGGCGCGGGAGATCCGTAAGATAGCCAAGCGCTTCGGCGTGGATCTGCTGCTGATCCGCCAGAAGCACCTGGGAAGCGACAACCTTCCCGGCCACATCGCCCGGATGGCCGAGGCCATCGCCGCCCGGGGGGTCGTCTTCCGCACGGGCGAGGAGGTTCTGGACGTTCAGGTGGAGGACGGCGCGGTGACCGGGGTGGTAACGGACAAGGAAACCCACGCCTGCCGGAACGTCATCCTGGCCCCCGGCCGGGTGGGCGCCGACTGGGTGGCCCGCCTGGCCGAGCGCAACGGCATCGGCCTGAGCCACCGGGGCATCGAGGTGGGCGTGCGCGTGGAGATGCATAACGAGATCATGAAGGACCTGTGCGATGTGATCTACGACCCCACCTTCTTTATTCAGACCCAGAAATACGATGACAGCACCCGCACCTTCTGCACCAATCAGGGCGGATTTGTCTCCGTGGAAAACTACCGTCGGTTTGTCTGCGTCAACGGCCACGCCTACCTGGACAGAAAGTCGGATAACACCAACTTCGCCTTCCTGTCCAAGGTGGTGCTGACCGAGCCGGTGACGGACAACCAGGCCTACGGCGAGGCCATCGGCAATCTGGCGTCGCTCATCGGCGGCGGCCGGCCCATTCTCCAGCGGTTCGGCGATCTGAAGCGGGGCCGGCGCAGCACCTGGAACCGGGTGCGAAAGGGCTACATAGAGCCGACCTTAAAGGACGTGATCTGCGGCGATATCGCCATGGCCCTGCCGGAGCGCATCCTGCGCAACCTGATCGAGGGTCTGGAAAAGCTGAACTGCGTGGTGCCGGGGGTGTCCAACGACGAGACCCTGCTGTACGCCCCGGAGATCAAGTTCTTCGCCACCCAGGTGGAAACGGACCGGGATCTGCAAACCCGCGTGCGGGGCCTGTATGTGGCCGGCGACGGACCGGGGGTGGCGGGGAATATCGTCTCGGCGTCGGCCACCGGCCTGATCCCCGCCAAGGCGATTGTGGCCGGGGCGGATCAGGATCACAGGCCCTCGGCGATCATGTAGGCTTCCAGATCCGCCACCTTCACATATCGTTCGGAGATGGCCCGATCCCGCACGGAGATGCCGGCGTCGTGAATGGATTCAGGGTCTCCGGTGATAAGCGGATGCCATGGCGGCAGCTCCCCGCCCTCGGCCAGGAGGCGATAGGCGCAGGTGGACGGCAGCCATCGTCTGGATGCCGATTCAGCCGGCGACAGGGGCAGGCATTCGGGAACCCGGCGGCTCCGATGGGTATAATCTACGCACCGGCAGGAGTGCAGGTCCAGCAGTCGGCAGGCCACGGCGGTGAAGTGGATCCGGCCGGTATCCGTGTCCTCCAGCTTTCGCAGGCAGCACCGGCCGCAGCCGTCGCAGAGGGATTCCCACTCCTCGCGGCTCATCCGATCCAGGGTTTTTGTTTTCCAGAACGCTTCTTCGGTTTTTGTTTTCCAGAACACTTCTTCCATGCGGGAGAAAATACCATACGGGAGCGCCCATGACAACCGCAAACCATTGCCAAAGAGGCCAATCACGGATGCCGATTCCGCTGATGCCGGCCGCGATCCTCCTGATGTTCTGCGGCCTCATCCTCGGCTGCGCCGGAAATCCGGTAAACAGCGACCAAATCCTCGGCTGCGCCGAAAATCCGGTAAAAAATGGCCCCGGCGCGCCGCCGCCCGCGTCCTCGGGCCTCGATGCCGCGCTGTGGGCGCAGTCTTCTGCCGAGTACGCCGCATCGGCCCGCCAGTGCTATAACGCGGCCACCCGGATGCTGGAGGCTGCCCTGGCCGACACGGGCTGGTCCGCCGCCCCGGAGCAGGCGTCCGGGGCAAAGGCCGGCTTTGCCCATCTGCCGCCTGCGGTGATCCTGGACGTGGACGAGACGGTCCTGGACAATACCGCCTTCAACGCCCGGCTGATCATGGAAAACCGCCCCTTTGATCCGGCCCTCTGGGCGGAATGGGTGGCAAGGGAATCGGCACCTGGGGTGCCGGGGGCCGCAGCCTTCATCCGGGCGGCGGCGGCGCGGGGGGTGACGGTCTTTTTCATCACCAACCGCCGGTGCGACGGCCCGGGGGAAGATTGCCCCCAGCAGGCGCATACCATCGCCAACCTGGCCCAAATCGGCGTTCCGGATGTGGCGCCGTCGGCCGTTCTGATGCGGGACGAGCGCCCGGACTGGGGAGGCGAAAAGACCACCCGGCGGTCCGCCGTGGCCCGAAGCCATCGGATTCTTCTGATTATCGGGGATGATCTGGCCGATTTCATGGATGGCGTTCGAAAGGGGACGTCGGCGGAACAGCGCCGGCAGATGGCCGAAGCGCGATCAGACTGGTGGGGAAGCCGATGGTTCATCCTGCCGAACCCGATGTATGGCTCCTGGATGTCGCCCCTTGAAGGGAAAGGCCCAAACGGAAAGATGGAGGCGCTGAAGGGATTCAACAAATAGGGGCCTCGGCCGCCCCCATCCGCGCTGGATTCCGGGGCGGGACGAATTGACCCCGCTGGGGGAGAACGACGATGGAACCGGCTTATTCGTCCGGCGTTCGGATGTGGTCGCCGGGATTGATCGCCTGCAGCGACCGGGTGATGACCACCGTGGCCGTCGTGGGCTCCACATGCAACACCATCAGGCTGCCAATGTCCACCGGAAAGAGATTGACCTCCCGGCTCAGGTTCGGATCCGGGCGGGCGCTTTCCTGGAAAAAGACATCGTAGCTCTGGCCGGGCAGGATTCCGTTGCGGTTGCCCTTGTCGATGAAGGCCACGGAATGGACCCCAAGCAAATCATTGCCCTCCTCGGAGGCAATAATCCGGCCGATGATCCCCTTCTTGCTGGAGGTGACGGGAATTTGAGGGGAGCGCTCCACATGGGGCATCAGCATGTCATCCACCCGGATGGGACGATAGGAATCCCGCACCACCGCCTCGACGAACCCCTCGGCCCGCCGCAGGATCTCCACCACGCCGGTCAGGAAGTGCTGATATCCGATGACTGCATCGTTTGCCCCGGTACGAATGGGGCCCTTGACCCTGTAGAGGGTGTATTGCCGCCCCACCACCAGCGGAGTATTGCCCACGGGCCGAATATAAACCGTGTTCCGGATATAGATCATCGTCTTGTCACCCAACACCTTAAACAGAATGCCGTGGGCGGGGGTGGGCTGCTCCCGGATGAACCCTACCTTCTGAATGGGGGAATAATTGTAGCTTGCCATGTCCGACCGGGAAAGGGACATCCCGAACCCGCTCCGCGGCGGCCCTTGCGGGGCGCCGGGCGGCGGCGAAAACGGCATGGCCGGGCCGGCGGCCATGGGCGCTTCCATGGCGGGGGCGTCGAAGGGGCCCGCCTCGATGCGCCCCTGCCGGGGATAGATGCGCAGTTGCTGGCCGGGGTAGATCAGATGCGGGTTGGTGATGGGAACCGATTCGGCGTTCCTTCGCCACAGGGCCGGCCACTTGAACGGCGAATCGAGAAACCGTCGGGAGATATCCCACAGCGTGTCTCCCTTAACCACCGTATAGATGAAGGACTCGCTGTCGGCGCCGGGCGACGGCCCGGCCCCCATGTCCGGCGCCGCTTCTGGATAGGGCGCGACGCCGCCCCCGGCCTGGGCCGGGGCGCCGGCATCCTCCGGAAGAGGGCTGAAAGAGATATCGTCGGATTGGGCCGATCGGGGGGCGGCCATTGCCATGAGGAAAATGGCGGACCAGACGCAAACGGGTCGAAAGATGCTTTTCATCGGGATGCTCCAACGCCTTTGAAGGTATCGCCTCATATGCGTTGAGTACCCCGATTTCATGGGGATTGTCAAGAAATATGGCGATAAAAAAGCCCCCGCCCGAAGGCGGGGGCTCGATATGCGGGAGTCAGCGAAACTCTGTTGCTCCGTACAGCCGCCGGCGGGTTACATCATGCCGCCCATTCCGCCCATGCCGCCCATTCCGCCCATTCCACCCATGCCGCCGCCCGGCATGGCCGGCGCCGAGTCCTTATCCTCGGGCTTGTCGGCCACCATGGCCTCGGTGGTCAGCATCAGGCTGGCAACCGATGCGGCGTTCTGCAGGGCGAAGCGCACCACCTTGGTGGGGTCGATGACGCCGGCTTCCATCAGATCCTCGTACTGATTCTTATCGGCGTTGTAGCCGAAGGAGCCTTCCTGGTTCTTGACCTTGTCGATCACCACGGAGCCCTCGTAGCCGGCATTGTTGGCGATCTGGCGCAGGGGCTCTTCCACCGCCCGCATGACCACCTTCACGCCCAGGGCCTCCTCGCCCTCCAGCTTCAGCTCGGAAAGGGCCTTTAAGCAGCGAACCAGGGCCACGCCGCCGCCGGGGACGATGCCCTCTTCCACCGCGGCGCGGGTGGCATTCAGGGCGTCTTCCACGCGGGCTTTCTTCTCCTTCATCTCGGTTTCGGTGGCCGCACCGACATTGATGACGGCCACGCCGCCGATCAGCTTGGCCAGCCGCTCCTGGAGCTTCTCGCGGTCGTAATCGGAGGTGGTCTCATCGATCTGGGCGCGGATCTGCTTCACGCGGCCCTCGAGGGCGGTGCGCTCGCCGGCGCCGTCCACGATGGTGGTGTTGTCCTTATCGATGGACACGCGCTTGGCCCTGCCAAGATCGTTGATGGTGATGTTTTCCAGCTTGATGCCCAGGTCCTCGGAAACGACCGTTCCGCCGGTGAGAATGGCGATGTCCTCCAGCATGGACTTGCGCCGATCGCCAAAGCCGGGGGCCTTGACCGCGGCCACCTGGATGGTGCCGCGCAGCTTGTTGACCACAAGGGTGGCCAGGGCCTCGCCGTCCACGTCCTCGGAGATGATCAGCAGGGGCCGGCCCATCTTGGCGGTCTGCTCCAGCACGGGCAGAAGATCCTTCATGTTGCTGATCTTCTTCTCGTTGATCAGGATGTAGGGATCATCCAGGGAGACGACCATCTTTTCCGGATCGGTGACAAAGTAGGGGGAAAGATAGCCGCGGTCGAACTGCATGCCCTCCACCACGTCCAGGGTGGTCTCCATGGACTTGGCCTCCTCAACCGTGATGACGCCTTCCTTGCCCACCTTGTTCATGGCCTCGGCGATGATGTTGCCGATGGTCTCGTCGTTGTTGGCGGAGATGGTGCCGACCTGGGCGATCTCGCGCTGATCCTTGGTGGGCTTGCTGATGTTCTTCAGCTCCTTGACGGCCGCCTCAACGGCCTTTTCGATGCCGCGCTTTAAATACATGGGGTTGGTGCCGGCCGCGACCAGCTTCTGGCCCTCCTCGTAGATGGCCCGGGCCAGAACCGTGGCGGTGGTGGTGCCGTCACCGGCCATGTCGCTGGTCTTGCTGGCCACTTCCTTGACCATCTGGGCGCCCATGTTCTCGAACTTGTCCTCCAGCTCGATCTCCTTGGCCACTGTCACGCCGTCCTTTGTGACCGTGGGCGAGCCCCAGGACTTGTCGATCACCACGTTTCTTCCCTTGGGTCCCAGCGTCACCACAACGGCTTCCGCCAGTGTCCGAACGCCCTTGAGCATGGCTTCCCGGGCCTTCATGTCGTATTTGATCTGCTTTGCCATTTTTATAATCTCCTCTGTCTCGCTGCGGGTTTTAAGTTAAAGGATGAAAGACCCGAATTACTCGATCACGCCGAGAACATCGTCCTCGCGCATGATCAGGTACTCCTCGCCCTCGATCTTGACCTCGGTGCCGGAGTACTTGCCGAACAGCACCCGGTCGCCATCCTTGACGGAAAGGGCGATGCGCTTGCCGTCATCGCCGACCTTGCCTGCGCCAACGGCCACAACCTTGCCCTCGGCCGGCTTTTCCTTGGCCGTGTCGGGAATGATGATGCCGCCCTTGGTGGTCTTCTCCTCTTCCACGCGCTTGACCAGAATCCGATCCTGCAATGGTTTCAATTTCATGGTGCCTCATCTCCTTGGTTTGCGAATCATAGTTTGCGAATCGTAAAAAGCGTTATAATTTTTGGACGCTGAAATCCTGTGACCGATAGCGGCGGCTTTCGGGCCCAAAGGCCCCGGGCCGCCTCACGGCCCGATCCGACCCCATGATGCAAGGGTCGGACACAAAACTACCTAAAATATATGGCGTTATTCCTTGATGGAGTTTCTCGCACGGCGCAGACGAAATTGGCTCCAGGCCGTTTTGAGGCGCCGGCGCATCCGGCCGGCCGGGAAAAGTCCGGCTAAGAGGCGCCTTCCGAGGTTTTGGCGGGCGCGGGCGCGGGCGCCGTCGCCGATGTTCCGCCGTCGGGCTTGGAGGCGGCCGCCTCCGGCTTGCTCTCCGGGGTCTTGGCCTCGGTTGCCGTTGATTTTGCGCCGTACCCGTCTGCATACCATCCGGCGCCCTTCAGATGAAAGCTGGTGTGGGAAATCAGCTTATGGAGCGAGCCGCCGCAGCGCTCGCATTTGGTCAATGGCGGGTCTGAAAACTTCTGAAGCGCCTCTTCAAGGGCGCCGCAGTGGTGACACTCGTACTCATAAATGGGCATATTCGATCCCTCCCTTTACGGCGAATCAATGGCGAATCATTCCGTCCGGCGCCCGGCCGGCGCCTTCCGTTGTTGCGTTTGATATCCCGTTCAAATTTTGGGCTAAATATAGCGCCGGATTCGACCTTGTCAAGAAGCCGGCGGGAGATTTTTTAGAGCGGGGATTCGGGCAGCCGGTCCATCGGCTCCATCCATCGATCATAGAAATCGAGAACCGCCTCCGCCCCGGGCAGGGCAAGGCGGCCCAGGATCTGGCGGGTGCGTGCGTGAACCCTGGCCTCTTCGGCCATCCGCTCATCCGCCGAGGCGTTGAAGTGCTGAAGAAACCGGCAGAATCGCACGATGTGGATCAGCTCATGGGCTATGACATAAAGGGAAAAGGACCCGAGGGCCAGTTCCGGGAAGGCGCGGAGCGCATCCAGGATGGCGTGATCCTGAAGACAGATCTTGTAAAAATCGTAAGTGGCCGAGCCCAGTTGCGTTCCCCTGGGCTTGCCCTCGTAACGGATCACCTGGGCAAAGGGGCCGTGAACAATCTCGTCTCCGGCCAGGTCCGCCAGGGTTCGGATGTCATATCGAAGGCGCAGCCACTGGGCCGCCGACATCTTATAGTGGTTGCAGACCAGATCCTCGGCCATGGCCACCGAGTCATCAATGGTCCGCAGGCCTTCCGCGTCAAATCTTTCCAGTTCCTCAGCCATTCCCTCTTCCGCCCGCCATCGGCTGTTTTTCTTCAAAAGGCTTGCTTTTTTTTGATTCGTCGCTATAATTGCCCAGTTAACGTGTCACCATTTTGATAGTATGGAAAGGGGGTGAATCGATTGGGCAGCGTCATCAAAAAGCGCAGAAAAAAAATGAGGCGGCACAAACACCGAAAGTTGCTGGCCCGCACGCGGCATCAGAGAAGAAAGGGTAAATAATGATGCCTTTCACTTCTTTCTGAAACAGAAAAAGCACCCCGCCCCGAGGTTGCGCCCGGAAACGCGGTGCTTTTTCTGTTAAGCCTTAAATCCCGCCGCCCCTTGGCTTCCCAGGCATCAGAATCCCGAGACGGACTGGGTGTGATAGCCCTTCAGATACTTGAACAGCTCGCTGTCCGTTGACAGCACCAGGGCGCTTCTGGAGTCCAGGGCGTTTTCGTAAACCTCCAGGCTCCGCACGAACGAATAGAACTCCGGGTCCAGGCCGTAAGCGGCGGCATACACCTCAATGGCTCGCGCGTCGGCCCTGCCCTTGATCTCCTCGGCTGTGCGATAGGCCTCTGAGGTGATCTGCTTCAGGTCCCGCTCCTTCTCGCCGATGATCTTGCTCGCCTCTCCCTTGCCCTCGGACCGGAATTTTTCCGCGATCTGCCGGCGCTCGGCGATCATCCGGCCATAGACCGAGTCCCGCACCTGATCGACGTAATTGACCCGCTTGATCTTCACGTCCACCAGCTCGATGCCGAACTTGTCCAGCTTGGGCTGGGCCTGGCGCAGGATGCCCTGGGTGATCTTCTCCCGGCCGGTTTCGATTTTGTAGGAGGTCTGCTCGTTCTCCCTAATGTCCTCCAGCCCCTTCTCGAAGGTGTCCAGCTCCCGGTTGCTCTTGCGCACCGTTTCGATGAGCGAATAGGAGGTGATGAAGTTGCGCACCGCCGGGTCGATGATGTCGTCCAGGCGGCTTCGGGCGGTGAACATGTCGGTAACGGTCTGGAAAAAGGCGATGGGATCGACGATCTTCCAGCGGGCGAACGCATCCACCCAGATATAGGTCTTGTCCAGCGTGGGGATCTGGCCGGGATCACCGTCCCATTCCTGGAGGTTCTTTGGAAAATAGTTGGGCTGCTGGATCAGCGGGATCTTGAAATACAGCCCAGGTTCCGTTTTGGGCTCTCCGGAAACGCGCCCGAACTGGGTGACCACCACCTGCTCGGTTTCATCCACCACATAGGCGGCGGCGTATGCGATCAGGACGAGTACGCCCAACAGCCCCAATAGAATGCCTTTTAATCTCATTATTTCAACACGCCTTCCTCTTTGCCGAGATTTAGCAGCGGCAACAGGTTCCGCTGCTTTTCGTCGATAATGTACTTGGGGCCGAGCCGGGGCAGAATCTTATCCATGGACTCCAGATAGAGGCGCCGCCGGGTCACGTCCTGGGCCACCTTGTAAGCCTCGAACACCGACACGAAATGGGACGCGTCGCCCTGGGCGCGGTTGACCCGGTCCAGCGCGTAGCCCTCCGCGGCCTTGATGGTTCGCTCCGCCTCGCCCCGGGCCGCCGGGATGGCCTTGTTGTACTCCTCCCGGGCCTCGTAGATCATCCGCTCCTTTTCCTGAACGGCCTGGTTGACCTCGTTGAAGGAGGGCTGCACCGGGCCGGGCACGTTGGTGCGCTTCATCTCGATGGTGACCACGTTGATCCCCGTTTCCGCCCCGTCCAGCTCTCTTTGAAGCACCAACTGGGCCTCCTGGGCGATCTCGTCGCGCTTGCTGATCACCTCGTTGATGGACCGGTCCCCCACCACCAGGCGCATGGCCGCCTCGGACATGTCCCGGAGGAGCTGGCGGACGTTTTCCACCTTGAACAGAAAGTTGTACGGGTCCTTGACGCGGTACTGGACGATCCACGGCACCACGGCCACGTTCAGATCCCCCGTGAGCATCAGAGCCGCGTTCTGATCATCGATGCCGACGCGCTCCTGCCCCCCGCCCCCTTCGATGCCCTGGAAGCCGAACTCCTCCTTGAACACCCGGCGCACCTTGACCTTGGTCACCCTCTCGATGCCCGCCGGCAGCTTCAGGTGCAGGCCGGGACCCGTCTGGCGAACATACTCGCCGAACCGCTGGACGATGCCCACCTCCTCCACGGCCACCGTATAGAACATGGTGGAGCCGAGCAGAATGACGAGCACGACCAGCGCCAGAAGCGGAATGCCCCCCGGCATCTTGAAGTTGTTGACCCTTTTCAGGATGTCATCCACCTGGGGCGGCAGGTCGCCCCGCTTTTGTTGCTGTTGTTTCAGCTTTTCCCAATCCCAACTCATGATGGTATCTCACTGTCCTTCCCTGGATGCTTCCAAAATAATTTTCCATGCCAAGTATATTTGAAGATGTCCCGGACGCCGCCGGCGGGATGCCGGCGATCCGGATGACTGGAGTTGCGCAATTCCTCTAATTAGTAATGATCCGGAACGCTCAAGTCAAGGAAAATCGGAAGCGGCCTGCTCGCCGCGCCGCCCTTGACAGGGACGGCCGGGGGCCGTACACTGACACTTTGAACAAGGAGGCGCAATGACGCAAACACGGAAAAGACAGAAGGAATTCATCCACATCGGCGCGGTGCTGCGCAACGCCCTGGCAGCCCACCGCCAGACGGCGGACCCCCGGCTGTCCCGGATATGGGACGCCTGGGCCGGGGCGGTGGGGCCGGTCATCGCCGAAAACGCCCGGCCCGCGGCCTTTGCGGGGCGCCGGCTCATCGTCCATGTCACATGCTCTTCCTGGACCCACCATCTCACCTATATGAAGCCCGAGCTTAAAAATCGGGTCAACGCCGCCCTCGGCGGCGAGGCCATTGATGATATCCAGTTCCGGATCGGCCCCCTCGTCTGAGCTGACCAAGGACCATTTTTTCAATGGCCGCCTGAAGGTCCTGCAATACCGGGACGGCTACCGCTTTTCCATCGACGCGGCGGTCCTGGCGGCCCTCGCCCGCCCCCGGCCCGGCGATGCCGTGGTGGATCTGGGAACCGGCTGCGGCATCATCCCGCTGATGCTGGTCCATCAGCGGCCGGACATTCGGGTGGCGGCGGTGGAGATTCAGCCCGAGCTGGCGGAGCTGGCCCGGCGAAACGCCATGGAAAACCGCATGGCCGACGCCATCGCCATCCACTGCGCGGACATGCGGACCCTGACGCCCGCCGCCGTGGGCGCACCGGTGGATCTGGTGGTGAGCAACCCGCCCTTTCGGGAGGGCCGCTCGGGCCGGGTCAACCCGAACCCCCAGCGGGCCATGGCCCGCCACGAGATCGCCATCGACCTGCCCGGCCTGATCGCCGCCGGCCGGAGGCTGCTGCGAACGGGGGGGCGGATGGCGGTGATTTATCCGGCGCGGCGGCTGGCGGAGCTGCTCGGGGCGATGACGGCGGCCGGCATCGTCCCTAAATACCTGAGAATGATCCATTCCGATGCCGACGCCGACGCCCGGCGGGCGGTGGTGGCCGGCGTGATGGCCGGCCGGCCGGGACTGCGCGTGGCGCCGCCGCTTTTCATCCGACAGGCCAGCATTCCAAAGGCCAGCATTCCGCAGAACGGCATTCCACAGAACGGCATTCCACAGAACGGCATTCCGCAGAACGGCATTCTACAGAACGGCATTCTACAGAACGGCATTCCACAGAACAGCATCCGACAGAACGGCGTCCGACAAAACGACGCCGGCCCCGGCCCCGAATCCGGGCGCGAAGATGGCCCCATGTCCGGCTACACGGCGGAGGTTCGCCGCATGCTCGAGGGAGAGGCCGGCCCCCTTTAGTCCGACAGGGACCGAAGGACCTGCCCGGTAATCACCTTCGGATAAAAATAGGTGGATTTCCGGGGCATAATCAGCCCTTTTTCCGCGATCCGACGCACCTGGTCGATCCGGGTGGGATTTATCAGAAACGCCACGTCGCACTCGCCCTCGGCCACCCCGGCCACCGCCTCGGGAATGCGGCTGGCGTAAGAGATGCGGCTCTCGTCGTCCAGATCCGAGGGGCCAAAGCCGAGGATGCGCGTCATAACAAGCTGGGTGAGTACCGTCACATCCAGGTCCAGCAGGGCCGGGTCCAGCTCTCCGGCAAACTCCCGCGCCATCGCCCCAGGCTTGATGCCCAGCAGATAAAAGGACGGATCATCCACCATGTGGATGCCGATGGTGTGCTCCATGGCGCCATCTTCCAGCCCGTGGGCAAGAGCCCCCATGGCCGCAGCCGGCGCTGCCGGATCCACGGGGATGCGCCGGACGGCAAAATATCGCTTTGCCTCGGAGAGCAGCCGC
>JAABTE010000020.1 GCA_011390035.1 Desulfobacteraceae bacterium
GGTCAGGCCGGTGGCCGAGGCGTAGGTTTCCAGGCAGCCGCGCTTGCCGCAGCCGCACCTGCGGCCGCCGGGGATGGCGGTGACGTGGCCCATCTCCCCGGCAAAGCCGTCATGGCCGCACACCAGCTCGCCGTTCACCACAAAGCCGCTGCCCAGGCCGGTTCCCAGGGTGATGAGGATGAAGTTTTTCATCCCGCCGGCCGCGCCGAAGCGCATTTCGCCGATGGCCGTGGCGTTGGCGTCGTTGGTGACGGCCACCGGCGCGTCGATGCGGGACTGGATGATGGTCTTCACATCAACCGTGCCCCAGCTCAGGTTTGGGGGCGTTTCGATTTTGCCGGTGTAAAAGTTGGCATTGGGCGCCCCCACCCCCACCCCCCGGATGGAGACCGGATCGGACAGCGCCTTCCGCATGGCCATGAGCCGCTCGCAAAGCCGCTCGAAAAAGGCTTCCGCCGGCTTGTCGGCATGGGTGGGCATAGTGTCCGAAGCCATGACTTGGCCGGCCGGATCCACGATGCCGAACTTGGATTCCGTGCCGCCGATATCGATGCCGATGAAGGCGTCGGAGGGGGTCTTTTCCGGATCACTCATGGATGGGAATCCTCCATTTGTTCCAGTTGATGGATGGCATGGGGCTCGGGGGAGGCCACGCGGAGGGGCGCTGAGCCCGGCACCCGGAATTCGATGGGCGGCGGCGGAGTCCGCCAGTCGGCCAGCACCTCCGCGCGCAGGGTCCGGCCGTTGCCGGGGGCCGGCGTCAGGCGCAGGTCCACGGCGCCGTAAGGGGTGGGCGTGGGGCCGAAGCCGATGGTCCGGCCGGGTTCCAGCCACTCAGGGAAGACGCCGGAGCCGAGGATCAGGCCATCGTCCTCCTCCCGGATGAACAGGTTTCGCATCATCATCACCCACTCGGCCGCGGCCCAGCCGTGGTGGCCGTCGCCCATGCAGCCGCCGCCGGTTAGCGGGTGGATCGCCTCCGGCCACTGGCCGGTGGGGGATGCCATGCCCAGGGCGGCGCGGATCGGGGCGCGATAGCGGGGATCGCCGGCCCGCAGCAGGGTCTGGGCGATGTCCAGGGTCAGGTAGATGTTGATACCCGAATGGATCATGTCCTGGAAAAAGCCGCCCCTCCGGAAGCAGACCGCCATCAGAAAGTCCACAGTTTTCATGATGCCGGCGTGGCCGGGGGGGGTGAGCCGCAGGGGGTAGTCGGCCACCAGCGAGCCGATGGCGCCGGCGTCCATGCGGCGGGCCGGGGCGGCGGGAATGGCGCCGCCGGTTCGGCTTTCCGGAATCCGGGCGATGCTCCGGAAGATGGCCCGCTCGAAATTCAGGGCCGCCTTTTCGATCTTCAGGCCCACCGCCTCGGAATGGCCCCGGGCCACGATGCCGGCCGCAGCATGCAGGCCGGCCGCCCCCCAGAAGTCGTCCCAATAGTAATAATCATTCGGCCCCAGGTGCTCGGCGGAAAAGCCGGGGGGGAATAGGCCGGCGTGGGGAGCCCTGTCGTCGTCGGGCAGGCGCTTGTTTTCGATCCAGTCCACGCCGTTCAGGATCGCCCTCATCCACCGGCTGTCCGGTCGGCGGCCGGTGAGCTGCAAATACCGGTCCATTATCCAGAGGGTCTGGCCGTTGGAGTCCCATTCGCCCTCCTGGGACTGAAAATAGCCCGAGCGCTTCTGCCGGTCCGGAAAAACGGACAGGATGCGGCCGGCCCGATCCGTGAGGCCGGCGGCCATGATGGCGTTGAGCATCAGGGCCGCGTCCCGGAACCAGAACCGGCGGTAGGTGTAAGGCCCCGGCACCACGTCCTGGGCGGACAAAAGGATCAGGGTGCGCAGGGCCGCGTCGTACTGGAACCGGAAGGCGGGGTCCGGCACCCGCAGCGTTGCGGTTCCGCTCAGGGTGCCGGACCAGCTCTTTTCCGCCGGCGGGGGTTTGGGAAACTCCGGCCGCACCTCTTCCTTCAGGGGCACCCGCAGCGTCACGGTCGTTTCGCCGTTTGCAGACAGGGGGTAAAGGGCGGCGCTGGTGGCCATGCCCACCCGGCAGGCGATGGAGTTACGCGGTTCCTGGGCGTCGCTTGCGAGGCGATGCACCACATCGCCCAGGTCGTAATTGGAAAAGTGGACCCGCTCCGGCGCCGGGTCCAGGTGGATGGGCACGGTGTCGTCCACCCGCCAGATGGCCGCCGAAGGCTCCCAGGCGATGGATTCGATGAACTGAATGCCCTCCGGGTTATAGGGCCGCAGGGCCAGGGCGAGGTATCCGCCCCGGCCTTCGTCCTGTTCGCCGTCCGGATGCTCGCCTGGGCTTTCGGCCCCGGCTTGCGCCGCATTGGCTTGCGCCGCATTGGCCCGCACCGTATGGATCAGGTGCGGGTGTCCGTCGATCAGCTCCACCCGGCACCGGCCGATGATTTCCCGGCCTTCGCTTTCGCACCGGGTTTCCACGGCCATGGTGTCTCCCATTTCAAGGCTCTGGCGCGCCTGGGCGAGGCGGGAAGGGAAAAGGTCGGGACCCCCGCCGCCGGTGATCCATGTGTCGATGGACCACCCGTCGAAAAGCGGCGTCACCAGCCCCCGGGGGTCCACAATGGGATAGACCTGGAGGGTGGGCAGACCCACCGCCGTCCAGTTGCGGTGGGTCAGGTTCACATGGGAAAAGGTGAAGGCCCGTGGGATGAAGGAGACATCGTCGGGGTTGAACTGGCGCTCCACCCAGAAGGGCCAGATCCAGTCCAGATTGTGCTGGATCGCCTTGGTGTTGATCAGGCCCCGGGCGTGAAATTCGATGCCCGCCCGCAAAAGCTCAATGGGCTCCTGGATCTCCGACGGCTGGGAAAAGCGGCGCAGGCGGGCCAGAAAGGCCACCGGATCAATGACCCCATAGGCGCGGGCGGTTCGCTTGAGCAGAAATTTCCATGGTATCCACTGTTTCAACATGGGTTGTCACGCGCTCCAATCGGTCATCCGTCCGTGTCGATGGAAGGCTCCCGCGCCCGGATGACGTTGGCGTGAGGGAGCCGATCGCCGGGGTTCTTCCTGGATACCCTCATTGTACAGCGTCCGCCGCGCCTTGTCCAGCCGGGTTTCGCCGTCCTTTCATGGCTATGCGGTGTTGTGAGGGGATGTCTCCTTATCCAGCTTGAACCGCTCCCGGACGAGGTCCAGAATGGTTTCAACGGACGTGTCTCCCTTCGGCAGAAACCGGTTCGCGCCCACATCGAAGGCGGCATTCCGGTATTCCGGGGTGTCGTAACTGGTGTGCATCACCACGAAGGTATCCGGATTGCGCTCCTTGATCCGCCGGGTAATGGCCAGCCCGTTTTCGCCGGGCAGGTTGATATCGACGAAGATCATTTCCGGCGCGTCCGCTATCACCCTCTCCATGGCCTTTTCCCCGGTTGTGGCCCCTTCCACCCGCAACGACGGAAACTGCGCGGTCAGGATATCCCGCATGGTCCGAAGCAACGGAACATTGTCTTCTATTATCAGTATCATATTGATTCAATACCCCTTTTTAAGCATTGGGGGCGCCCTTAATGCTGGAAACACTTTACTACGATCTCCTATCGTGATATATAAGACTAACAATGTATTCCATCGGTCGTCGTACCTTATATGACCGGATCATTCGAAGCGGCCGCATGGGAATGCGGATATATCGAAGTGCTGGTTCGATAACAATGGAACAGAGGCGGGAAGCATGAATGAGAAGAAAAGGGTTGTCCTTGCCGAGGATCACACGATTTTGCGGGAAGGCTTGCGGTCGTTGTTGACCATGGACGACCAGTTCGAGGTGGTGGGAGAGGCCGACAATGGCCTGTCGGCCATCCGATGCGTGGCCAACGAAGCGCCGGACCTGATCCTGCTGGACCTTGCCATGCCAAAGATGAACGGCATCGCCGCCATCAAGGAGATCAAGCGCCAGTCTCCGGACACGAAGATCCTCGCGCTGACCATCCACAAGTCGGAGGAGTACATCCTCGAAGCGTTCAAGTCCGGCGCCGACGGCTATTGCCTGAAAGACTCCACGCACGAGGAGCTGCTCATGGCCATCAAGAGCGTGCTGGGGGGCAAGATGTACCTGAGCCCCTCAATCTCCGAAAAGGTGCTGGTGGGCTATCTGGAGGGCAAAAAGACCCTCAAGACCGACACCTCCTGGGATACCCTGACCCAGCGGGAAAAGGAGATCCTCAAGCTGATCGGCGAGGGCTACAAGAACAAGGAGATCTCCGACTACCTGTGCATCAGCGTCAAGACGGTGGAAAAGCACCGGGCCAACCTGATGAAGAAGCTTGACCTGCACAATGTCTCCGCTCTGACGGCCTACTCCATAGAAAAGGGGCTGGTCAGCCATTGATCTGCCCGAGGGTCGCGGCATGAAAAAAGGCTTACCGGCAAGACGACGGGCCTCTGAACAGGAAGGCAGAGACCCTTGAAACGGAATGACATCGCGTGAGACTTAAAAGGAGATCAAGCATGAATCGCGGAACTCTGGCGAAACTGTCCTTCATGATCATTGCCTGCCTTATCCTCAATGGCGCGGCGGCGGTGGGCATCGCGGCGGCAGAGGAATACACCTTTGGCGTCCACAACACTACCGGAACGCACATCAAGAAGATCCTGGTGTCGGAGAACAACAAGGATTGGGGGGAGTTCGACATCGGCGCCGGCATCAAGGCGGGCGAAACCGTCACCCTGGTGTGGGACGAGAGTACCAACAGCGAGAGCTGTCATCAGAACATCAAGGCGGTCTTTGCCGACGGCAGCGAAACGGAATCCACCAAGTTCGACTTTTGCGAGGAGGATCTTGTTTTGGAGTTCTAGCCCGTAAATCCATATAAAAACGCCGCCAGTCAGATGATCCGAATGGTGGCGTCGGGCTCGTTATCCGGGGCCGGCGAATTCGCCGGCCTCGTTTTTATCTCTTTTGCCCCTGGCTTGCGATCGGATAAGGCCACGGCTATCCCCTGAGTTTTAGCGCCAGCTCCGCCACGCGCCGTCCCAGGCTTCGGGCGATGGCAAGATCTTCTTGCGTCGGCTGAAGCGCGCCGTCCGGGCCCGACATAGTGGTGGCCCCGTATGGCGTGCCGCCGCGCGCCTCGGTGTGGAGCATCTCCGGGACGGAATAAGGCACGCCGGACAGGATCATGCCCAGGTGCAGCAGGGGAATCATCATGCTGATGAGTGTGGTCTCCTGGCCGCCGTGGGTGGTGGCCGTGGAGGTGAACACGCCGGCGGGCTTGCCCTCCAGGGCGCCCTTTTGCCACAGGGACGCCGTGGAATCGAAAAGCTGCTTCATCTGGGCGGTCATGTTGCCATACCGGGTGGGGGTGCCGAAGAGGATGCCGTCGGCCTCGCTCAGGTCGTCCAGCGAGCAGACGGGCGTTTCCTTCTGCTCCTCCCGGATCCGGCGGGCCACCTCGTCGTTGTCGATGATTTTGTTGACCGCGTCGAATTCCGCCACTCGCCGCAGGACCGGGGAGACGCCATCCACCGAGCCGACGCCTTCGAGAACGGCCTCTGCCATCCGCAGCGTATGGCCATGCATTGTGTAATATACCGTCAGCACTTTCATATTGCCCTCTCTTCCGTGCGCCCCTTTTTAGTTTGTCCCGTTCCGCGTGCCCGCCGCCGAAATCTGGCCGGCGGGACGCATGTTTTTCACTTCGGTTCAGATTTCACCTTGGTTCAGAGACGGTGTCGTCCGATCAATAGACGGACCGAAACCAGCCGGACTGCTTGTTTACCTGAATCTCGTCCACCAGGGATCCTTCCTTGGTGAGGATGCGGGCCTCATAGTGATTGTCCTTCTCGGTGATCTCGCCCACCTTCAGGTTCGGATTGCGGCGATTGCGCAGGTAGTTTTCCAGCAGCAGGCGGGTCTGATCCTTTGAGAGCGGCTCAGTGCGCTGATTCGGGTTCAGGTTGCCTTCGTCGCCATAGCGCTGGCCGTAGTAGCCCCGGCCATGCATATTGTAGCCGCCTTGATAGCCCTGGCCCATGCCCATGCCGCGGGGGCCGCGGCCCCAGCTCTGGCCCATGCCCTGGTCCTGGCCCATCATACCTTGGCCCATGCCCTGGCCCATCATGCCCGGGCCCATGCCGCGACCCCCCATGGAGCCTTGATATCCGCCCTGGCCGACCTGATCGTCCTGGCCGCACCATGGGCAGGTCCAGCCGCTGGACCTGCTCTCGTCGCCCTGTTCGGATTGGTCATACGGAAACCCGGGTCCCCGGGGAGAATCCCCCACCTTAACACCTGTTTGGGTATCCTGGGCCATGACCATGCCCGATGCGCCAAGGCAGATCAGCGCCGCCGCCATCAAAAAAATGAGTGCCTTTTTCATGTCTTTTCTCCTTTTGTTGGTGATTGGGATGCATTAACAAGCCGTTGGTCCGATTTTTTCTATTGAGAAGTTTCGCCTCCTTTCATTTCGCCTCCCTCCATTTAGCCTCCGGCGGATGTCGCCGGCGCGGCGGTCGCCTCTTCCGCTTCCGCATTTTTATCTTTTTCCCCTTTGATTTTTAAGCGTTTCGCTTTTTAAGATGAAGCGCCGGCGCAAGCAACTTCACCTCTCACTGTATCCATGCCACAGGTTCGCGTAAATCGGGTGTTGGCCCTATTTTCCGTTCCGATCCGGTTTAGATGGGATGCTGCCGGCAACGGCGCGGCCGAAAACCGGGCTTTGAAAAAAGTCAATCCCGGCGCTATAATTAAGAAAGCGCGATGACGATCATCGGCATTCAACAAAAGGAGGCGCCCCATGGCCCAGCGACAAGTTCAGATACCCGTTACCGGCATGACCTGCGCCAACTGCGCGGCCAATATCGAAAGAGGGCTCAAGAAACTCGACGGCGTCTCCGGCGCCAGCGTCAACTTCGCCTCCGAGCGGGCCGGCGTCGCATTCGACCCGGCCGCCATTCCCCTTGAGGCGATTCTCGAAAAGATCGAAAAGCTTGGCTACGGCGTGGCCACCCAAAAGGTGGATCTGCCCATCACCGGCATGACCTGCGCCAACTGCGCCGCCAACATCGAGCGAACGCTGAATAAAAAGGTGGAGGGCGTGGTGAGCGCCAGCGTCAACTTCGCCTCGGAGCGGGCCAGCGTGGAATTCATCCCCTCCCAGGCCAGCCTGGCGGAGATCGCCGCAGCCATCGAAAAGGCCGGCTTCGGCGTGATCCTGCCGGACGCGGAGGGGGAGGCGGAGGTGGACGCGGAGCAGGCGGCCCGGGATGCGGAGATCCGGGATCAGACCCGCAAGTTCATCGTGGGCCTTATCTTCGCGCTGCCGCTGTTCGTCTGGAGCATGGCCCGGGATTTTGCCCTCATCGGCATGTGGAGCCACGCGGCCTGGGTCAACTGGATCTTTTTCGCCATGGCCACCCCGGTGCAGTTTTACACCGGATGGGATTACTACGCGGGCGGCTACAAGAGCCTGCGCAACAGGACCGCCAACATGGACGTGCTGGTGGCCATGGGCTCTTCCGTGGCCTACTTTTATTCCGTGGCGGTGCTGCTGTTCCCGGCGGTGGGGGATCACGTTTATTTCGAGACATCGGCGGTGATCATCACCCTGATCAAGCTGGGCAAGATGCTCGAGGCCCGAACCAAGGGCAAAACCGGCGGGGCCATCCGAAAGCTGATGGGGCTGCGGCCAAAGACCGCCACCTTGATCGTGGACGGCGCGGAAAAGACCGTCCCCCTCACCGAAGTGAAAAAGGACGATATCGTGCTGGTTCGGCCGGGCGAGCGGATACCGGTGGACGGCGTGGTGATCTCCGGCGGCTCCACTGTGGATGAATCGATGCTCACCGGCGAGCCGATCCCGGTGGACAAATCCGAGGGCGACGCGGTGGTGGGTGGCACGATCAACGGCGAGGGCGTCCTGCGCTTTAAGGCCACGCGGGTGGGCCGCGACACGGCGCTTGCCCAGATCATCCGCCTGGTGCAGGAGGCCCAGGGCAGCAAGGCGCCCATCCAGGCCCTGGCGGACCGGGTGGCCGCCGTCTTCGTGCCCGCGGTAATCCTGATCGCCGTCATAGTCTTTTTCATCTGGTGGATTGCCACCGGCGCGTTCGTGCCTGCCATGATCCGCCTGGTGGCGGTGCTGGTGATCGCCTGCCCCTGCGCCCTGGGCCTGGCCACGCCCACGGCCATCATGGCCGGCACGGGCAAGGGGGCGGAAAAGGGCATCCTGTTTAAAAACTCCACCGCCCTTGAAACCGCCACCCATCTTTCCACCATCGCGCTGGACAAGACCGGCACCATCACCGAGGGCCGGCCCGAGGTGGTGGACAGGATCTGGTATCCGCCCCGGTGCGAATCGGAAACGGAGCTGATGCGCCTGGCCGGCGCCGTTGAGAGCGGCTCGGAACACCCGCTGGGCCGGGCCATCCTGGCCGAGGCCAAAGCCACCGTGGGCGACCTGCCCGACGCCACGCTTTTCAAGGCGGAACGGGGCCTGGGCGTGACCGCCGAGGTGCTGGGCCGGCGCATCCGCGTGGGCAAGCCCCGCTGGTTCGATGCAGATGCCCTGGAGCCGTCCGTGAAAGAGGAGATCGCCGCCCGCCAGGCCGAGGGCAAGACGGTGATGGTGGTTATGGCCGACGACGGCCCCCTGGGGCTGATCTCGGTTTCGGACGTGGTCAAGCCAGATTCCAAAGAGGCCATCGAGGGGCTCCACCGGCTGGGGCTGAAGGTGGTGATGATCACCGGCGACAACGAGCGGGCGGCCGGCGCCATCGCCGCCTCCGTTGGCATCGACGAGGTCGTGGCCGAGGTGCGGCCCGAGGACAAGGCGGAAAAGGTCAAGGCGTTGCAGAAGGGCGGTGCGAAGGTGGGGATGGTGGGCGACGGCATCAACGACGCCCCGGCCCTGGCCCAGGCGGACGTGGGCTTTGCCATCGGCACCGGCGCGGACGTGGCCATCGAGACGGGGGACGTGATCCTGTCTTCCGGCAGCCTGGCCGGCATCCCCAGGGCCATCGGCCTGAGCCGCGCCACCATGCGCACCATCCGCCAGAACCTGTTCTGGGCCTTTTTCTACAACAGCCTCCTGATCCCGGTGGCGGCCGGGGCGCTGTATCCGTTCGAGGCGCTGCCGGTCTTTCTGCGGCAGCTTCATCCCATCCTGGCGGCCCTGGCCATGGCCTTTTCCAGCATTTCGGTGGTGGGCAACAGCCTGCGGCTTTATCGGGGGAGGTAGGGTGAAAAACTACAGTTGTTACAAGGGCGGTTGTGGATAGGATGCGCCAATCGGCGCGGGTGGAATAAAAGCGGTCAGGGCGCATTGAGATCGTTTATAATCAGAGGGTAAGACGGTAGTGACAACAGGGAGGTGTGAATTGCGCGATAAGAGGAACATCATTTTGGCCATGGGGACGGGGTTTTTAACACTAATTGCCGGTTGCGGCTCTTACGGCCCCGGCGGCATGCATGGCCCCGGCGGCGGACCGGGGGCGGGGCCAGGCGCAATGCCCGGCCTGATGGGAGGATGGGGCGTCATGGGATTTTTTTTCTGGATCTTTGTGATTCTGGCGTTGTTTTTCGTGGTGCGCGCCATGACGGGGCGGCGGGCGGACCGGAATTTGGATGATTCCCCAATGCGGATTCTCAAGGAGAGATACGCCAGGGGAGAGATCGACCAGACGGAATTCGAGGCGCGCAAGCGCGACCTGACGGAATGAGGAGGCGGGGACCATGCGGATGATAACCCCCCGGATGAATCCGGCCCGGGCCGATCTATACCGGCGGGCCCTGACGCTGGCCTATGTCACGATCTTTTACAACCTTATCGAGGGGGTGGTGTCCATATTCTTCGGCATCTCCGACGAGACCCTGGCCCTGTTCGGCTTCGGCCTTGATTCCTTCGTGGAGGTGATCTCCGGCGTGGGCATCTGGCACATGACCCGGCGGCTGGGGGCCGACGACGACCTGAGCCCGGACGCCTTTGAGCGGCGGGCGCTTCGGATAACGGCAACGGCCTTTTACATCCTTGCGGCCGGGCTGGCGGTCACCGCGGTCATCAACCTGGCACAGGGGCATCGGCCGGAGACCACCTTCTGGGGGATAGTCATCTCCCTGATCTCCATTTTCACCATGTGGCTGCTGATCCGGCTGAAGCTGGACGTGGGCAACAAGCTCGGCTCCCAGGCCATCGTGGCCGACGCCCACTGCACCCGGGCCTGCATGTACCTGTCCTTCGTCCTGCTGTTCGCCAGCGCCGGGTATGCCCTCACCGGAATCGGCGGCCTGGACGCGCTGGGCGCGGCTCTGATCGCGGTCTTCGCGTTCCGGGAGGGGCGCGAATCCTTTGAAAAGGCCCGGGGCATCGCCTGCGGATGCGCCGACTGCGGATCTTCAGGGAAAAGTTGTCCTTGACATTGGCGGCCATTCCCGGTTTTATAGGGGAACGCCCGATGCTGATTCGCCTTTAAGGGTCGGTTCCGGGCGGCTTGTCAAACCCATCCCCCGGGAGGCTCCATGTCGTTAATAGGACTCGGTTTGCTCGCCAGCTTTCTGGCCGGCCTGGCCAGCGGCGTCGGAACCCTGCCGCTGCTGTTTATAAAGGACATCCCGCCCCGGCTCGTCAACACCCTGCTGGGCGGGGCCGCCGGCGTGATGCTGGCGGCCACCTCCTTTTCCCTTATTGTGCCGGGCATCGAATACGGCAATGATCTGTGGCCCGGCATGGGCGTTTATGTGGTTGTGGCCGGGATGCTGGCGGGGGCGATCTTTCTGGATCGGATGGATAGATGGCTGCCCCATGAGCACTTCATCATGGGCCACGAGGGGCCGGACAGCTCCCTGCGCAAGATCTGGCTGTTCATCATCGCCATCACCATCCACAACTTTCCGGAGGGCCTGGCCGTGGGGGTGGGCTTCGGCACCGGCGACGTGGGCGCCGGCACCAGCCTGGCCATCGGCATCGGCCTTCAAAACATGCCCGAGGGGCTGGCCGTGGCCCTGCCCCTCATCGGCCTGGGCTACAGCCGGTGGCGGGCCATCGGCTATGCCACCCTCACGGGCCTTGTGGAGCCGGTGGGGGGCCTGCTGGGGGTGACCGCCGTCACCTTCTTTCATCCCATCCTTCCCATGGGCCTTGCCTTTGCCGCCGGGGCCATGCTGTTTGTCATATCCGATGAAATCATTCCCGAAACCCATTCAAAGGGCAAGTCCCGCCCGGCAACCTTCGGCGTGATGGTGGGTTTTGTTATCATGATGGCGCTGGATAATCTGCTGGGATAATTCAAAGTATGTTGCCGAAAAGGCTGCCGGGACTAAGGCTTCCGGATGATGTCGAAAACCGATATCTCCGGCGGCGACAGCACCCGCATGGGCGGCCCCCAGGTGGCAGTGCCCCGGCTGGCGTAAAGCCGGCTTCCGCCCTTGAGCGCGTGCATGCCGTCCTGCATGGGATAATGCAGCGCGGTGATATAGCGGAAGGGGAAGATCTGCCCCAGGTGGGCGTGGCCGGAAAGCTGAAGATCGAACAGCCCCGCTGTTCCCTCGGCCACCTCCGGCCGGTGCTTCAGAAGGACCGTGAACCGGTCCTTGGGCTGGGCCTTGAGCAGGGCGATCTCATCGGCCGGATTTTTCCCCCGGATTCGCTCATCGTCCACCCCCGCCAGGGTCAGGCCGCCATTCACCCGCCGGGCCTCTCCCCGCAGCATGGTAAAGCCGCTGCCCCGCATGTAATCGATGCTCTGCTTCAGCCCCGCGTACACCTCGTGGTTGCCGGTGACGGCGAACTTGCCCAGGGGCGGATCAATGGCCAGCCACAGGCGCGTCAGCTCCTCCATGTGGCTGATCTCCGCGTCCACCAGGTCCCCCGTTGCCACCAGCAGATCCGGCTCGATCTCCCGCAGCTTCCAGACGATGTAAGCCAGCGTCCCCTCCCGGTTGAGCAACCCCAGGTGGACATCGGAGATCTGTGCGATGCGGACCCGATCCCGGCCCGGGGCCAGCTTGTCCGTTTCGATCACATGCCGCTCCACCCGAAGGTTGCGGGCCTCGATGAAGGTGCCGTACCAGCCCGCCAGCAGCACAACGCCGATCACCCCCAGGGAAACCGCCGGCGCGTGAAGGGAAAAGGCCCGCAGCCCGGGGGTCGCCAGCCCGATAAGCCAGATGCCCAGTTGCGCCACCGCAACGACAGCGAAGGCGCAGAAGGCCATGAACACAAGGCCCATCCAGATAAAACTGACAAAGGCCAGTGGCCTCGCCAGCCAGTCGATCCCCTGTCTTTCCATCATCCGGACGCCCAGGGGCGCGGCGATCATCAGCGCCAGCCAGACCAGGGTGGCGATCCGCCAGAGGGAGTGCCCGCGCAACAGGGGATGAATCCCCCAGAAGACAACGGCGTGCATCAGCGTGTAAATGGAGATGACGACCGTGAAAAAGATGGACATGGTTTTCCTTTCTTGCCGTGGATTCAAAAGGGCCGGGCGATGCTGATCATAACACGCACCGGCCTCTGGCGTCTCATCCGGATATCAGAGTTTTGGATATCAGAGTTCTGGATATCAGAGTTCTGGATATCAGAGTCCGGATATCAGAGTCTGGATATCAAGGTCCGAATATCAAGGTCCGGATATCATATACTGAAGCAGCCACAGGGTTCCCATGCCGGCCGACAGCGTCCACAGCACGCTTCGGCTGAAAACCGCCACCGCGATGGCCAGCAGGCCCGCCAGAAGCCGCTCGTTGGACAGGGCCATGGCCAGCTCCCCGTTTCGGTAAAACAGCGCCGGCATCACCAGGGCCGGCAGAACGGACACGGGCACGAAGCGCAACGCCCGCTGAAAGGCCATCGCCGGCTTCATCCGCCCGCCAATGAGGATAAAGGAAGCGCGGATGACATAGGTGAGCGCCCCTATAACGCAGATCAATGTCAGCAGATAGCCCGTTTCGCTCATTTTTCCGCCTCCCGCTTCCGCTCGTGTCGATTTGCCGCCGCCTCTGCCATCAGCCCCACCGCGATGCCGGCCCCGGCCGCGGTGATGATGTTCAGATGATACGGCATGCCGGCGGCCCCAACGGCCACCGCGCCGGCGGCAAGGGCCGCGGCCGCCGAGGGCGCGTCCCTGATGGCCGGCACGGCCAGGGCCATGAAGGTCAGGGGCACGGCGAAGTCGAGGGACCAGGATGCCGGAACCGTGGCGCCCAGGAAAACGCCCGCGGCCGTTCCCGCCTGCCAGGTGGCCCACAGGGCAATGGCCGCCCCGAAGTAGAACCATTTCCGGGCGACTGCCGAAAGCCCATCCTGAAACCGGATGATGGAAACGGCGTACGCCTGATCCGTGAGCAGGTAGGCGAACAGCGCCTTCCAGCGGGCGGAAAGGGTCTGAAAATGCGGCCCCAGGGAGGCGCTGTACATGGCAAAGCGCAGGTTGATGACCACCGCCGTCAGAACAACGATGGCCCCGGGCGCTCCGGCCCCCAGCAACTGCACGCTGGCCAGTTGAGCCGCGCCCGCGAACATGATCATCGACATGGCAATGGCCAGCCCCTTTGGCATCCCGATCTCCACGGCGGCGATGCCGGATATGGTGGCAAAGGGCACGATTCCCAGCAGAATGGGAGAGACGGCGCGGACGCCGGCCATGAAATGGCCCCGCCGGCTGTCGGCCGTGCCATGGGCCGCCGAATCGATCCTGTCGTCACGCATTGAACTCACATTTTATCATTGAAAACAAAGCCTTGCTACCTCCTTTTCATGTGCCGGACCACTCAATTCTTGGACACCCGCCGCTGAGCCGTTATATACTGATAAACATGGAAACCTTATCAGACAACGGGCCGGAGCCCGTATTTTCCAAAAAAGCGCTCATAGCCGCCGGCATTGCCCTGGCCCTGGTTCTGGTCATTATTTTCATTTACGGGGCCGTGTACCTGATCTTTCTGCTCTTAGCGGGCATCATGGTCAGCGTGCTGCTTCAGGAGGTTGCCGGCTTTGTTTCCAGAAAAATCAGGCTTTCCTACCGATGGGTCCTGCTGCTGGTCATCCTGCTGATCATCGGCACTCTCGTTTCCGCCGGCGTGCTGATGGCGCCGCTCATCAACGAGCAGATCTCCCAGATTCCCGAAGCGTTAAGCAATGCATGGAAATCTTTGGGTAAATACCTGGCCCGGTTCCAGTGGGGAGACAATCTGATGGGGAAAATGGAGCCGGACCAGTTCTTCGACAAAGACAGTGGGGGCATCTCGGGCGCCCTGAGCCAGATACTGGGAATATTCTCCAACACCGTCACGGCCATCACCGCCGTGGTTTTCATCCTGCTGACCGGTATCTACATGGCAGCCGAGCCCACGGTGTACCGAAACGGCCTCCTGCGCCTGATTCCTCTTTCCAAGCGCGACAGGTGGCGCGAGCTACTCAGCCATCTCTATCACGTCCTGGCCGGCTGGATGCTCGGCCAGACCGTGGCCATGGCCGTCCTGGCCATCATCATGACCACCGGGCTGTGGTTCCTGGAAATCCCCCTGGCGCTGTTGCTGGGCCTGTTCGTGGGCCTGATGACCTTTATCCCCTACATCGGCCCCATCATCGGCGGCGTGCCCGCGCTGCTCATGGCCCTTTCCGTGGGCCCCAGTTCCTTCCTGTATGTGGGAGCGCTCTTTCTATTCGCGCAAAACCTGGAGGGCTCCCTGCTCACCCCCATGGTGCAGCGCAAGCTGATCGACCTGCCCCCGGTTGTCATCCTGTCCGTGCAGGTGCTGATGCTCAACCTGATGGGCTTTCTGGGCGTGCTGGTGGCCACCCCGATGGTGGCCTGCGTGATGGAGGCGACGCGGATGCTGTATGTGGAGGATATTCTGGGGGACGACATGGACAGGCCGATGGATATATAGGCGCGTTGAGCTTATGGCGCATCAGGACGGACTTTCGTGGTGTCACTATCGGGTTGGCAAATATAAATGGTTATGATAAAACATCGCAACGGATAAGGATAAAAGCCGCGATCGGGCAAATCACCCATTCAGCGAACGCGCTGCGGGCTCAAGGCAAGGCTCTCATTTGCATGGCAAGCCACTGTGTTTGCTCGTCAAGATTTCACACACTCGGATTTCATACACAGGGAGAAGGCATTGAGCGATATCATATCCGGGAGCCACCGTTTGATCGACCCGTACAACCGACACCTCAACTACCTGCGCGTTTCTCTCACCGACCGGTGCAACCTGCGTTGCGTGTATTGCATGCCCGACGGCAGCCTGCCGCAAAAGCTCGCCCACGACCAGATTCTGAGCTACGAGGAGATCCTGCGCATTGCCCGGGTGGCGGTCTCGCTGGGGGTGTCCAAAATCCGGGTGACGGGGGGCGAGCCGCTGGTGCGGCGGGATATTGATGATTTTTTGAAGGCGCTGGGTGCCCTTGAGGGCCTTTCCGACATCGCCCTGACCACAAACGCCGTGGTCCTGATCGACCACCTTTTAGCCATCCGGGCTGCGGGCATCCGGCGGCTCAACATCAGCCTTGACACCCTGAAGCCGGAAAAATACGTCCGGATCACGGGGCGTGATGTGTTTAAGAAGGTCTGGGCCGGAATCGAGGCGGCCCTGGCCCAGGGCTTTTCGCCGGTGAAGATCAACGCGGTGGCCCTTTCCGGCATCAATGACGATGAGCTGGCGGACATGGCCCGGCTCACCTTTTCCATGCCCATTCACATGCGGTTCATAGAATACATGCCCATCGGCGAAAGCGCCCTGACGGACCGGCCGCCCCTGCTGGGGCCGGAGATTCTCCGGCGGCTGCAAGCGGATGTGGGGCCGCTGAAGCCCATCGCCCCCGGCCCCCATGACGGGCCGGCGGAGCGGTTTGGATTTGATGGGGCCATCGGGGAGGTGGGGCTGATTCGCCCCATGAGCCATCATTTCTGCGGGCGGTGCAACCGGCTGCGGCTGACGGCCTCGGGGCATCTGCGCCCCTGCCTGCTGTCGGACCGTCAGGTGGATCTGAAGGGGCCGCTGCGGCGGGGATGTTCGGACGCGGATATTCGGGAGCTGTTTTTATCGGCCATCCGGTTCAAGCCATCGGCCCATGGCCTGGCGCATGAGCATGGACAGCGGCATGGATGCCATCATCCGGTGTCTGGAAGAATGTCAGCCATCGGCGGGTAGAGTCGGATGTCCCTATCCGGTGTCCAGAACATGCCTTTCCAGAACAAAGCAGGTCAGCGTCCCTTCGAACACGGCATCCTCTCCCCGCAGCACCCGCGCGTCCACCACCCGTTTCTTTCCGGCCTCTGCGGTGACACGCGCCTCGGCC
>JAABTE010000204.1 GCA_011390035.1 Desulfobacteraceae bacterium
GTGCGGGTGCAGAAGAACTGGAGCCGGGACACCCGGGCCCTGCGCAGGTTCGGCTACGAATGATTCTTTCTTTTCACCCCCTTTTCGAGGGGGACTGCCTGCGCCGGTGCGCCGGCCGCCTTCCGGACGCAACGGACCGGGCCGCCATCCGGGCCGCGGCGGGCGTGGCGCTGCCCCAGGGGTGCGGCAAGGCCCTGTATAGGATGGCCCGGCAGAACTGCCCCCAGGTCTTTCCCAACTACGACGCCCGGTTCGCCTATCCCGGAAAGATCGGTCAGATACGGCTGTTTCGGGATACGGGCGCGGCCCATCCGGCCACGGAGGTCTTTGCGGACGTGGCCGCTTTCCGGCGACGGTTCGCCATCGACTCCCGCCTGTGCCTTCCGGAGCGGTTTGATCTTCCGGCGCGCCCCGGGGCGGCGTCCAGCTTTATTGCCTGTCCGCTGGTCTTTAAGTTCACCTGGGGAGGAGAGGGCGAGACGGTTTTCCGGGTGCCCCGCCCACAGGCGCTGGCGGAGCTGCTGGATCGGGCGGCCCTGTACGAAAAAACCGGCCAGCGGGGCTTCCTGATACAGGAATTCATCCCCCCCGGCAACCGCTCCCTCCGGGTGGTGGTGATCGGGCGGATCATGCGCTCCTACTGGCGGGCGCTGGAGGGCGGCTTCGGCTCCAGCCTGAGCGCGGGGGCCCGCATTCCGGAAGACGTGGATCCGGAACAGTCGGCCCGGGCCGAGGCGGCCACCGCCGATTTTTGCAGACGGGCCGGCATCGATCTGGCGGGGTTGGATTTTCTGTTTCATCCGGAAAGCGGCTTGCCCCTGTTTCTGGAGATCAACTATTTTTTCGGCCGAAGGGGCCTGGGCGGCTCCCAGGCGTATTATGATCTGCTGCTGCCGGAGATGGCGCATTGGGCGGAGATGGCAAGGGGGTGGCCGAACCGGGGATCATCATGATGGGCCGGATGCCGCGGATGGTGGGCAAGCGGATGCCGCGGATGGTGGTCAAGCATCAGGGTCTATCCGATGGATCCGGATTGTCAGCGGTTCAGACGGTTTGTGTCAAAGTGGCGGATATTGATGGTGGATCTTGATGGAGATGCGATAAATGGACCCCTACGGCTTTTATCCCGACGAGGACGACCTGAAGCGCGAGCGGGCAAAGGCCCGGGATCTGCGCCAGAGCCAGTGGTGGAAGCGTCGGCTGGCAAAGGGGGTGTGCCATTACTGCGGCGGCCGCGCCGCGCCGGCGGATCTGACCATGGATCATATCGTTCCCATCGCCCGGGGCGGCCGGAGCGTCAAGGGCAACCTGGTGCCGGCCTGCAAGGAATGCAACAACCGCAAACGGGAACTGCTGCCCATGGAGTGGGAGGAGTGGCTGGCGGCCCGCGGATGGGCCGATCGGTCCGGCGATAAGTGATTGACATCCCCTTTTGCCCCGTGATAGCGTTCTTCAAGAAGGGTTTTTTGCGGTTTGAAATCCGCTGAATTCAGAATATTATCAATAATGGACAGGGGGTATCTATGTTCAAGCGAGGCAGCATCCGGCGAACGGATGGCCGATCCTTTGTGAAGTGGGCTTGCCTGATGGGCGCGGCGCTCTTTCTGGCAGCATGCGCCTCTGGTGGCCAGCCGCCGGTGGAGCAGCTTTCCAACGTGGAGATGACCATCGCCAGGGCCCGGCAGAACGAGGCGGACAAATACGCGCCCCTGGATCTGCGCCTGGCCGAGGAAAAGCTGGCCGAGGCCCGCCGGGCCGTTGCGGAGGAAAATTACGACAAGGCCCGCCGCAAGGCCGACGAGGCCCTTGCCGACGCCCGCCTGGCCGAGGCCCGGGCCCAGTCCGAGCGGGCCCGGAAGCTGTCCGTGGAGATGGAGCAGAGCATAGACACCCTGCGCCGGGAGATCGACCGGAAGCAGTAGGCAGCGGACGCCATGTCCCCCCATCGCCCTTGACGCCATCGGATCCGGATCGGTTTCATCCAGATCGCGAATGCGTTCGGAACCTGATACCATCATTGGAGGAGATCCCGCCATGAAACAGATCCATTGTTCGTTTTTCCGTTCCGTTGCCATCCGTCCCCCCCTGGTCCTTCCGGCCCTGGCCTTTATCATCGCCGGGGCGCTGTTCCTGTCCGCATGCGGCGGGCCGGAGAGACCGAATCCGGCCCTCGAACAGGCCCGGATGCTCTTTGAACAGGCCAAGGCCGACCCGCAGGTGATGGAAAAAGCCCCTCTTGAGATGCACGAGGCCGGCAAAACCCTTGACCGGGCCGAGGACGCCGAGGAGACCGCCGATAAGGAACACCTGGCCTATGTGGCCCGCCGCCAGGTGGAGCTGGCCATGGCCGAGGCCCGGAAAAAGGCCGCCCAGGAGCGCATGGAGGGCATGAGCCGGGAAAACCAGAATATCCTGCTGGACGTGCGCCGCCGGGAATCCGAAACCAAGACCCGAGAGGCGGAAGTGGCCCGCCAGGAGGCCCTTCGCCTGAAGGCCGAGGCCGAGGCCCGCGCCCTTGAGGCGCAGACTCGGACCGAGGAGGCCAGGGCGGCCCGGGATCAGGCGGAACGCGCCCTGGCCCGGGCGCGCCAACTGGAAGAGGAACTCACCGAGCTTCAGGCCCAGCAGACCGAGCGCGGCCTGGTGCTGACCCTGGGGGATGTGCTTTTTGACACCGGCAAGTCGGACTTAAAGGCCGGAGCCCAGCGGAGCATCGACAAGCTGGCCCAGTTTTTGTCGGAAAATCCGGAGCGCCAGGTGATCGTGGAGGGCCACACGGACGCCGTGGGCAACGATGCCTACAACCTGACCCTGTCCCAGCAGAGGGCCGACGCGGTCAAGGCCGCCCTGATCATCCGGGGCGTCGCCCCCGGCCGCATCATCTCCAGGGGATACGGCGAGGCCTATCCCGTGGCCAGCAACGCCACGGACAGCGGGCGCCAGCAGAATCGCCGGGTGGAGGTGATCGTGCTGAACGCGGGGGTGTCCGGCGAGTCCATGCTCAGATAACCGGGCCAAGTATAAAGCAGAACCGAAACGGGCCGGGCCGCGATAAGAACAGGAAGATGAGTCCATCCGCAAAAACAGCCGCCGGCGGGCAGGGCGCCGAAGCCTTGCCGGATTCCGACCTGGAGCGCCGCATCCTTCATGGGCTGGGGCTGGAATGGGAGCAGGCCGCCGGCCAGTTGGATGCGCCCCTGCGGGAATTGATGCGAAAGCCCCTTTTCAGCCTGGGCGACCTGGGTCGCCACCTGGGCCAGTGGCTGGAGAGCCGGATGGAGATCCGCATCAACCGCCGCTTTGCCTTTGAACACCCGTGGGACAGCGTCTGCGCCGTCCTGCGCCACGAGATGGCCCACCAGTTGGCCGGTTCCTTCCGCACAGACCCGAACGAGCCGCCCCACGGCCCAAAATTCCAGCGGGCCTGCTTTCATCTGAGGGCCGACCCCCGGGCCTCCGGCGACTTTCCCACCCTGCGGGAGTCGGTTTTTTCCGAAGGCGCCGGCGAGCGGGACCCGGTCATCCGCCGGGTCCGGAAGCTTCTGGCCCTTGCCGGCAGCAGCAACGCCGCCGAGGCCGAGGCGGCCGCGGCCAAAGCCCACGAGCTGATTTTAAAGCACAACCTGGAGCGGATCGGAAGCCGCCGCCCGCCCGACTTCGTCAGCCTTTATCTGGGCCAGCCGGCCCTGCGCCACACCCGGGACAAGTATGCCCTGTCTGCCCTGCTCCAGAATTTTTATTTCGTCGAGGGCATCTGGATTTCCGCCTTTGCGCTGAAAAGCGGCAAGATGGGCCGGGTGCTGGAGGTCAGCGGCACGCCCCAGAACATCCGGATGGCCGATTATGTGTATCATTTCATCCTCCATTACATCGACGCCCAGTGGCGCATCTACAACAAAAACCGCAGCCTGGGCGCCCGCCGGAAAACCGACTTTGCCACCGGCGTCATCATCGGCTTTCAAAACCGCCTGAAAAGCCAGCGAGAGGAAATGGCGGCCGCCTCCCCGGACGAAAGGGCGCGGGCCCTGATCCGGGTGGGAGACCCGGCCCTGACCCAATACGTCCGGCGGCGCTACCCCCGGCTGCGCAGCTTCCGGCGCGGCGGCGGCCGGGACATTGATGTGTTCAATTACGGGTATGGCCGGGGCCGGGATCTGGTGATCAACAAGGGAATCGAGGAAAAGGGCGACGGGACCGGGGGGCTGCTTGAGTAAGGAAAAGCCGGAATTCCATGGTTATCAAAGCAGCTTGAGATCCTTCGATGCAAAGCCGGTTTTCGATTTTCCCTTGATGCAGTTGAACCTTCGAGCCTTTGAAAAAGATTTCAGAAAGGGATCTGTCCGCCGATTTGACACAAGCGAACTCCAAGCCATGGGATTGCTTGTTCCTGAAAATGGGAGACTGATGCCAACGAACGCGGCCGTTTTGTTATCAGATTCTCCGGAAAGGCGAATGCTTTTTCCGAAAGCGACTATTGCTTGCACCCGATACAAAGGAAATGAAAAAAGGGTAATCATCGAGCAGGAAACCATTGACGGACCCATTCATGCCGCAATCGCGACTGGCATGAAGTTTGTCAAGCGCAACATTGCCCTGTCATCTCACATTGGCGAGGTGTATCGGGTGGATCGATGGGAATATCCGCTGGAGGCCATCCGGGAAGCCATCACCAACGCCGTCATCCACCGGGACTACGCCATCCTGGGCAGCGATATCAAGATCGCCATCTTCGATGACATGCTGGAAATCACCAGCCCCGGCGCTCTGCCGGACACCCTGCCGCCGGAGGCGCTCGGAACCGGCCGATCGGACATCCGCAACCGGGTGCTGGCCCCGATATTCAAGGACCTGAAGCTGATCGAGGCATGGGGCACCGGCATTCAGAAGATGCGACGGGAGGTGGCGGGATACCCGGATATTTGGCTGATCTTTCGGGAAGCGGGCCATGCGTTCCAGGTTCAAGTTAAAAAATCCGACCATTCAGCCGCCGAAATCCGGATTGCCGGCGCCGCCGCCACC
>JAABTE010000205.1 GCA_011390035.1 Desulfobacteraceae bacterium
CCAGCAAAAGATCGGCTTTCCCGCCTTCCGGGCCAGCTCGATCAGGCCGGGGATGTCCGGGTTCAGGGCGAAGCCGCCGGTGAAGGCATGGATGAAGATGCCGTCCACCCCCGGATCATCGCAGGCGGCGGCCACGGCCGTCCGGTAGGTGACCTCCGCGCCGTTTCTCTCCACCGCCGGCCAAAGGTCCACGGGGTTGGACACGGGCATCCAGTCCGGGAAAACGGATTTCAGCTTCTCCATCGTTTCGGCGGACAGGTCGGCCAGGGGCAGCCCCATCTTCTCCATGAAATCTGCGCTAATGATCCCGGCGCCGCCGCTGTAGGTAAGCACCGCCATCCGGCCGGGCCTGCCCGCCGGATGATCGGGAAACGCGGCCAGGGTCCGGCCGATGTCCATCATCTGCTTGAAATCGGTGGCCTCCACCACGCCGGCCTGGGCCAGGGCGCCGCTGATCACCGCCGCGTTGCCGGCCAGGCTGGCCGTGTGGCTCATGGCGGCCCGGGCGCCCCGGACGCTCTTGCCGCCCTTGAGCGCGATCACCGGCTTGGAGCAGCGCCGGCAAAGCTCCAGAAAGCGCCGGCCGTCTCCGATGGACTCCAGGTAAAGCCCGATCACGCCGGTGTCCGGATCATCGGCCAGGTATTCCAGCAGATCGCACTCGTCCACGTCCATCTTGTTGCCCACGGAGCAGACCTTGCTGATGCCCATCACCCCATGGGTCATGATGTCGATGAGAAAGGCGCCGGAAAGCATCCCGCTCTGCACCACCATGGACATCCGGCCCACGGCGAGCCCCTCGTCCCAGATAGTGGGAGAAACGAAGGAAAAGACATGCCGGCGCTTGGCGTCCACCAGCCCCATGCAGTTGGGGCCCCAGAGCCGGATGCCGGTCTCTTTCGCGATGGCCAGGGTTTCCGCCTGCAGCCGCGCCCCGTCCGGCCCGGTTTCTGCAAACCCGCCCGATTCGATCATCACCCCCTTTATGCCCCGGTCCGCGCAGGCCCGGATCACCTCCGGAACCAGCCCGCCCGGCACGAAGACGATGGCCAGATCCACCGGGTCCGGCACATCCTTGACGGATGGATAGCACTTGACGCCAGAGATCTCGCCGTATCGCGGGTTCACCGGATAGATGCCGCCCTTGAAGCCGGTCATCAGGTTATTTAAAATGGAAAAGCCCCCTTTTCGGGGGTTGGATGTGGCGCCGATCAGGGCGATGCCCCGGGGGTTGAAAAAGAACTCCATTGGCTATTATTCTCCCGTTTCTTCCTTATTAGATTCCTTAATACCAGATTCCTCAAAATCCATGAGTACCAGGATCTCGCCCCCCTCGAAGATCGTCTTCACGTCGGGGTAGCGTTTTTTAAACACCTGGATCATGGCCCGGTTGTCCGGCAGCACCACCGCCGAAAAACCCTTGTAGCCGTTCTCCCTGGCGATCTTCTCGAGCAGGCCCAGCAGGCGCGAGGCCACGCCCATGCCCTGATAGCCCTCCTGAACCATGAAGGCCACCTCGGCCCGGCCCGCCTCGCCCTCCATATAAGAGCCGATGGCCATGATCTCCTTGTGTCCCTTTTTCTGGGCAAGGCCCACCAGGGACATGTTCTTCCGGTAATCGACGCTGGCCCATTCCTTCTGCGCCATGTGGCGGGGAAAGGTGCGGATCTTGCGGAAGAAGCGGTAGTAGATGGTCTCTTCCCGCAGGGAATAAAAGAAGTTGCGATAGGCGAACTCGTCTGAGGGCAGCAGGGGCCGGATGGAAAGGCGCCGCCCGTTCTTCAGGGTCACTCGGCTCTTGTATTTTTCCAGGAAAAGCAGGTCCTCTTCCGGCGGGGCCTGCTGATCGGAAAAGATGTAATGGTATTTCTTTGCCTCCTCCACCAGCCAGGTTCGAAATTTGGGGTGGGCGATCTGGGCCAGCTCCATCACCCGCTGGTAGATGCTCTTGCCCCGCAACTGGGCAATGCCGTACTCCGTAACCACATAGTTGACATCCCCCCGCAGGGTGGCCACGCCGGCCCCCTGGCTCAGGTTGGGCACGATGCGCGAGACACTGCCGTTTTTGGCCGTGGAGGGCAGGGCGATGATGGAAAACCCGCCCCGGGACATGGCCGCCCCCCGGATGAAGTTGGCCTGATCGCCGATGCCGCTGTAAAACAGCGGCCCCACCGAATCGGCGCAGACTTGGCCGGTCAGATCCACCTCCAGGGCCGAGCTGATGGAGATCAGGTTGTCGTTCTGGGCCACAACGGCCGGATCATTGACAAAATCCGATGACCGGAAATAAAACCGCGGGTTGTTGTCCAGGTAATCGTACAGCCGGTCAGAGCCCATGGCCAGGGTGGCCACCGCCTTTTCCGGCATGAAGTTCTTCTTGTTGTTGGTGATGATTTTCTTTTCAAACAGGGGGATATAGGCGTCGGTGATCATCTGGGTGTGGATGCCAAGATCCTTCTTGCCCTCCAGGCACCCTAGGATGACATACGGCAGCCGGCCGAAGCCCACCTGGAGGGTCGCGCCGTCCTCCACCAGCTCGGAGACGTAAAAGCCGATCCGCCGGGCCACCTCCTCGTCCGGGATGTCCGGCACCGCCCGCACCAGGGGCTCCTCATGGGGCACCAGCCAGTCGATCTCGTCGATGTGGATGAAGGTGTCCCCCCAGGTGCGGGGCATCCGGGGGTTGACCTGGGCGATCACCATGGCCGCGTTCCGGGCGCCGGGCTTGGTCACGTCCACAGAGATGCCCAGGCTGCAATAGCCGAACCGATCCGGCGGGCTCACCTGGATCAGGGCCGCCTCCAGGCCGATCTGGCGGCTGTCGAAAAGCTCCGGAATCTCGGAAAGATAAACCGGAACATAGTCGATCTTGCCCTCGAAGGCCGCCTTGCGCATGGGTGCGCTGATGAAAAACAGCTTCAGGGCGAAGCGCTCCAGAAAGTCCGGATTGTCCACATACTTGGACAGGGTGAAGGAGAGCATCTGGTAGATGAGTACATCCTGGAGCCCCGGGCCCCTGATAAGCGCGTGGATCAGGTGCTGGGGCTCGCCGCATCCGGAGCCGATGAAGACGCGGCTGCCCCCGCGGATCTTTCCGATGGCCTCCTCCGCGGAGATGACCTTGTCCCCGCAGCATTCGTGGATGTTCATCATCCGCGTCATGATCGCTCCTTTCTTCCCCTGGGGGCTTTATTCGGAGAGCCGATCCCACATGGCTTCCGCCTGGCTCTGCTGATCCGCCTTGGGGCCCGGCGCATCCGGCCGGCGCCCGCCGCCCCGGGGCCGCTCGCCCCGCAGCCGGGACACCCGCTCCTCTATGGGCGGATGGGTGGAGAACAAGCCGGCCAGCCGCCTGCCGGACAGGGGGTTGACGATGAACATATGCGCGGTGGACGGATTGGCGTTCATGGGCGTCCGCCGGGAATGGGCATCCAGCTTCTCCAGCGCCCGGGCCAGCCCCTCCGGGTGGCCCGCGATTTTCGCCCCCTGGCTGTCGGCGAGGTACTCCCGGGATCTGGACACCGCCATCTGCACGATCATGGCCGCGATGGGCGCTATGATGGACATGGCGATCAGCCCGAAAAACCCCAGCCCCTCGTCGTCGTCTCCGCCGCCGAAGATGGCGCTCCACCGGGCCATGCCGGCCAGCACCATGATGGCCCCGGCCATGGTGGCCGCCACCGTGCCGATGAGAATGTCCCGGCCCTTGACGTGGGCCAGCTCATGGGCCAGCACGCCCCGGATCTCCTCTTCTTCCATGAGCCGCAGCAGCCCCTCGGTCACCGCCACCACGGCGTGATCCGGATTGCGGCCGGTGGCAAAGGCGTTGGGCGACTCCTGGGGAATAATATACACCGCCGGCATGGGCAGCCCCGCCCGCCGGGCCAGATCCTCCACCATGGCGTAAAGGGCCGGCGACTGACGCCGATCCACCGGCCGGGCCTTGTACATCTTCAAGACGATCTTGTCCGAATACCAGTAGCTGAAAAAATTCATCCCCCCGGCCAGAACCAGCGCGATGATCATGCCGGACCGGCCGCCGATGAGCCCGCCCACCGCCACGATCAGCAGGGTCAAAACCGTGAGCAAAAAGGCCGTCTTTAGTTGATTTCCCATATATAACACCTCCTTATGAATTCAAGAATCTCATATAACTATCTTGAATTTATGATTATAGCATAAATGCCCCCAACGGAAAATCAAGTATTTTCAGTTTGACATTTGCCCCTCGATCCGATTTTAATAGAAAATCGGAAGCGGCGCGAAGCCGCCTGGAACAACCGCATCATTCCCAATCCGGATGACGAGCGATCGATTCCGGACGAAAGGCCACCCCAATGACGACCCTGAAGCTGCCCGGACTCATCGACGCCCACGTCCACATGCGCCAGCCCGGCGCCGAGCACAAGGAGGACTGGGACACCGGCACGGCAGCGGCCCTGGCCGGCGGCATCACCACGGTGCTGGCCATGCCCAACACCCAGCCGCCGGCGGTGGACGGCCCCTCCCTGGCCCTGGCCGCCGGCCACGCCGCCCGCCTGGCCCGCTGCGACTGGGGCCTGTTCCTGGGCGCCGGGCCGGACAACGCGGCCGCCCTGCCCCCCCTGGCCCCGGCCGCAGCCGGACTTAAAATGTACCTGGACGCCACCTACGGCCCCCTCCGGCTGGACGCCATGGACCTGTGGGCGGCACATTTCGAGCGCTGGCCGCCGAAGGCCCCCATCGCCGTTCACGCGGAAAGCCGGACGCTGGCCGCGGCGATCCTGATGGCCGGGCTGTACAAGCGGCCGATCCATCTGTGCCATGTGTCCCTGGCAGAAGAGATCCGGCTGATCAGAAAGGCCAAGGCGGAGGGAATGCCCGTTACCTGCGAGGTCTGTCCGCACCATCTGTTTTTGTCGGATCGGGACGCGGCGGTCATCGGCGCCGGCCGATGCGAGGTGCGGCCGCCCCTGCGGTCTCCAGCGGATGTGGACGCATTG
>JAABTE010000206.1 GCA_011390035.1 Desulfobacteraceae bacterium
GACCAGGTCGCGCCATTGCCCTCCGGCGCCTTGCCGTTATAGCGGGCCGTTCGAGCCCCCTTCAGGGGGCTTTCAGCCTTGCCGGGGGATTCATTCCCCGGCCATGCGGCTGGGCGTCGGTTGATAAGCGCGGGCCGATGATCCCCATGGTTCCTCGCTATTCTGAATGGAAAACCGAAATAAAAGTGTGAACTACAGGGATTTTATGTAAAAAAGGATGGGCCGCTCAAGCGAGGCTTTATCCTTTATTATAATAAATCCTTGTAGTTATCCCAGATGGTCGATATATCGCTTTACCCATGCAAAAAAGCGAAGAGCCAGTTTTTTTCTTTCCCTTTGACATTCCCGCCTTTCCGCTTTATAATCCCCCTTTTATGTAAAGGAAGGGCATTATGGATTATTTCCTCTGCGTCATCGGGCTGGTCATGTTCATCGAGGGCCTGCCCTATGCCGCGTTTCCCGATAAAATGAAGATGATGATGGAGCGCCTGATGGATACGCCGGATGGCGCGTTGCGCCGAATCGGTCTGGTGCTGATGAGTGCCGGACTGTTGATAGTCTGGCTGGGGCGGCGGGGGTAGGCGGTGTATTCGCTTTCGGATTATGCCTATCATCTGCCGGAGGAGCGCATAGCCCAGGCGCCGGCGGCGGATCGGGCGGCATCGCGGCTGCTTCGGCTGGATCGGGCCGGCGGCGGGGTGTCGCGCCATCGGTTTGCGGATCTGCCGGGCCTGCTGCGCGATGGGGACGTGCTGGTGATCAACGACACGGCCGTGGTGCCGGCGCGGCTGATTGGCCGCAAGGAGACCGGCGGCCGGGTGGAGGCGCTGATTATCGATTACGCGCCCGCGCCCGCTTTCGTCTCCGCTTCCGCTTCCGGCAATGGCGCGGTCGGAGACGCATCCGGCGCGGTGGCCGGAACCGATACCGGAACCGGAGCCGGGGAGGACAAGGGAACCGTTGACGGACGGGGACCGGTTTATCAATGCCTGCTGCGCGCCTCCAAGCGGCCCAGGCTCGGGTCGCGGATCATCTTCGATGACCAATTTTCCGGCGTGGTGATGGATGTCACGGACGACATCTGCGCCCTCCGCTTTGAATGCGAGGGCGATTTCGCCGATCACCTGGAGCGGGTGGGGCAGGTGCCGCTGCCGCCTTATATAAAAAGGAATGGGAGCCCGCCGCCCTGCGATGATCCGTCCCGGTATCAGACGGTCTATGCCCGGCGCAAGGGCGCCGTGGCCGCCCCCACCGCCGGGCTCCACTTTACGCCGGCGCTGATGGATCGCCTGCGAGGCGCCGGGATCCAGATCGCGGCCATCACCCTGCACGTGGGCCATGGCACCTTCGCGCCGGTGCGGGCAACGGATATCCGGACGCATCGGATGCATGCGGAGCGCTATGCCATCCCGCCGGAAACAGCGAATCTGCTCAACGCCGCCCGCGCTGATGGCCGGCGGATTGTGGCCGTGGGCACCACCTGCGTGCGCTCCCTGGAGTTTGCCGCGGCCGCCGGGGCGGGGCATGCGGCGGCCGGCGGCGGCCCCATCCGGTCCGGGGCGGGGCATGTGGCGGCTGGCGGCGGCGCGGCTGGCGGCTCCCCCATCCGGGCCGGCGCGGGGCAGTGCGATCTGTTCATCTATCCTGGCTATGAATTCAAGGCTGTTGACGCCATGATCACCAACTTTCACCTGCCGGAATCGACCCTGCTGATGCTGGTGGCCGCCTTTGCCGGCCGGGAGCGGATTCTTTCCGCCTATGAAACCGCCATCGCAGAAGGATACCGTTTCTACAGCTACGGCGACGCCATGCTGATCGAATGAGAGTCATCACTTCACAATGAATAAGATTTTCCAATAATGGGCATTTTTCAAATAGAAGCCACCTCCGGCCGCGCCCGCCTGGGCGCTCTGACCACGCGGCGGGGGGTTGTCCGCACCCCCGCCTTCATGCCGGTGGGCACGGCGGGCAGCGTCAAGTCGCTGTCGCCGGAGGAATTGACGCAGATCGGGGCCCAGATCATCCTGGGCAACACCTATCATCTGTACCTGCGGCCCGGCTGCGAGGTCATCGACCGGTTCGGCGGGCTGCACGATTTCATGAACTGGCAAGGGCCGATCCTGACCGACTCGGGGGGCTTTCAGGTCTTTTCCCTGGCCAAGCTGTTCAAGATCACCGAGGAGGGCGCCACCTTCCAGTCCCACATCGACGGCTCCAGCCACCTGCTCACGCCGGAGCGGTCCATGGAGATCCAGCGGAGCCTCGGCTCGGACATCGTGATGTGCCTGGACCAGTGCATCCAGTACCCGGCGGATCGGCAGACGGCGGCCGCCGCGCTGGAACGCACCACCGCCTGGGCCCGGAGATGCCGCCAGCATCGGGATGAGAAGGGGCCGGACGGCTCCCTGCTGTTCGGCATCGCCCAGGGCGGCATGTACCCGGACCTGCGGGCCGAGTCGAGCGCCGGGTTGATCGATATCGGATTCGACGGCTACGCCGTGGGCGGCCTGAGCGTGGGCGAGCCCAAGGAGATGATGCTGGAAATGGCCGACGCCGCCCTGCCCATGTTGCCGGAAGACGCCCCCAGATATGTGATGGGCGTGGGCGCCCCGGCCGACCTGGTGGAGCTTGCAGGCATGGGCGCGGATATGTTCGACTGCGTCATGCCCACCCGAAACGCCCGCAACGGGCAGCTTTTCACCCGGTTCGGCCCGGTCAACATCGCCAACGCCCGGTTCCGGCAAGACACGGGGCCGCTGGACCCGGAATGCGGCTGTTACGCCTGCCGCAACTATTCCCGGGCGTACCTGCGCCATCTTTACACCAGCAGGGAGCTGCTCTCCTACCGGCTCAACACGATCCACAACCTTTATTATTACCTGCGCCTGATGACCGACATGCGGGGGGCCATCGCCGAGGGCCGGTTTGACACCTTCAAAAAGGATTTCTATATTAACCAAACGGCCGAGTTGCCGTGACCTGTAATGCAAAGGAGAACGTCATGAAAGAAAAAATCGAGAAGGCGCTGGATAAGATTCGGCCGTCGCTGCGGGCCGATGGCGGTGATGTGGAGCTGGTGGATGTGAGCGAGGACGGGGTGGTCAAGGTGCGCCTGCAGGGCGCGTGCGCCGGATGCCCCATGTCTCAGATGACCCTGCGCAACGGCATCGAGCGGGTTCTGAAAAAAGAGATTCCCGAGATCAAGTCGGTGGTGCCGGCCTGATCGCCACGCAGTCCATGCCCCGCGCCCCATGGGGGCATTGCCGGCCCCGCCATTTTCGCGCGGATTGAAATTTTGGGGCGGATTGAAATATTGGGGCGGAGCGCTTCCCATCCGCCTCCGCCCTTAACTCCCTTTTTATCCGGTTTATCCGAACTCGGAGCATAAGCCCACACGAGAGAGCATTCGCCATGACCATCGCAAAAAAGATCGATACCTTCATCACCCGCTCGTCCTGGATTCGAAAGATGTTCGAGGAGGGCGCCCGCCTGAAGGCGGAACACGGGGCGGACAAGGTTTATGATTTCAGCCTGGGCAATCCCAACGTGCCGCCGCCGGACCGGTTCCGCCAGGTGCTGAAAGAGACGGTGAGCCAAAGCGGCCCCTCCGATCACATCTACATGCCCAACACCGGCTACCCCATGGTCTGCCAGGCGGTGGCCGAACACCTGACCCGGGAGCAGGGCGGGGCCGCGCCGGTTTCCGCAAAAGACGTCATCATGACCTGCGGGGCGGCCGGCGGCCTTAACGTGATCTTAAAGGCGCTGCTTGACCCGGGCGACGAGGTACTCGTCTCCGCCCCCTATTTTGTGGAGTACGGCTTTTACGCAGACAACCATGGGGGCGTACTCAAAACCGTCCCCTCCCGTCCCGATTTCACCCTGGATCTTGACGCCATAGCCGGCGCCATCACTGAAAAGACCAAGGTGATGCTCATCAACACCCCCAACAATCCCACAGGTCAGATCTATTCCGCCGAATCCCTGGCGGGCCTGGCCGGCGTGTTGACGGAAAAGGCAAGGGCTCTGGGCCGAACCCTTTATCTGGTGTCAGACGAGCCCTACCGGAAGATCGTTTTCGACGGCGCGACGGTGCCCGGCATCTTCGGCATCTACAAAAACAGCATCGTCACCACCTCTTATTCCAAGGATATCTCCATTCCCGGCGAGCGGCTCGGATACGTGGCCGTCAACCCGGAAGCCGACGACAAGGGCAAGCTTCTGGCCGGCATGGCCCTTGCCAACCGCATCCTCGGGTTTGTCAACGCGCCGGCGCTGATGCAGCGGGTGGTGGCCCAACTTCAGGGCTTGAGCGTGGACATCGGCGAATACGCCCGAAAGCGGGCGCTGCTGTGCGACGGGCTGGCCGCCTTCGGGTATGAGTTCGTCAAGCCGCCGGGAGCGTTTTATCTTTTTCCCAGGGCGCCCATTGAGGATGACGTGAAGTTTGTCCAGGCGCTTCAGGAGGAGTTGATCCTGGCGGTGCCGGGCAGCGGGTTCGGCAAGCCGGGCCATTTCCGCCTGGCGTTCTGTGTCTCCGACGAGACCATTGTCAATGCCATGCCGGGGTTTCAGCGGGCCATCGGGCGGTTTCGGTAAATCTTTGGGCGATTCGATTTTTAGGGCATCATCGCCTTGGAGCAGGGGGCGATGATGCCCTTTTTGTTGGGGCTCTCATCCGATACCTGGGGATAATCTGAGAAAGGATGGGATTCTTGACAGAAGGCGCGTGAATGGGATACGAAAGATGAAGGGCAAGCGAGGCGCAAGAATGATGATTCCACATGGGCCGCGGAACTTGAGTGAATCGATGGCCACGAATGGATAGGGGATGTTCCACGTGGAACATCCCCTATCCATTCCATTCCCGACCGGCGACCATGGCCGCGCCCACATGCGCCGCCTCCATCATCTCATCGTTGCTCAGGCCGAGGGACTTGGCGCCGGCTTCGGCGGCATGTTCGCCAATGTTGGGAAA